>WAJW01000076.1 GCA_015523685.1 Archaeoglobaceae archaeon | reverse complement strand
TGTGTCTCGGTCCTCCCGGTACGGGAAAAACAACAGCCGTAATGAAACTTTTTGAGGAACTTGAGGGAGAACAGGGAAATGTCGTGACAGTGTACGTGAACTGTCAGCTACACGATTCCAGATTTTCCGTATTTTCAGTCATCTTCAGAAGAATATATGGATATCCCCTCCCGACTTCTGGAGTGCCATTTTCCAAGGTGTATGAGAGCATACTCAGAAAGCTTGCATCCGATGAAATCGTCCTCATTGTCGCTCTCGATGATCTGAACTTTATATTCAATAAGAGGAATGTTAATGATATTCTCTACACAATCCTCAGGGCTCATGAAGAGGAGCCCGGAGTCAAGATAGGGGTAATTGCAGTTGCAACAGACATGAAGTACTCCCTGAAACTGGATCCGAGAGTCCAGTCAGTTTTCGTGCCAAGAGAAATCATGTTTCCCCTTTATGAATGGCAGGAAGTTTTTGATATTCTGATGGACCGGGCCAGAATCGGTTTCTATCCGGGTGTGATGGAGCGAGAGGCAATCGAGAGGATCGCGGACTATGTCATGGAAACTGGAGATCTCCGGATAGGAATAGATCTGCTGAAGAGGAGTGGGCTTCATGCAGAGAATGAGGCCAGGAGAAAGGTAACGGTTGATGATGTGGAGAGTGTTTATGGGGATGCGAGAAAGGTCTTTCTGAGGAAGGTATTCCGGGGATTGAAGGCTGACGAAATAGAGCTCCTTAAGATGATATACAGTGAGGAAGGTCCGGTAAAGGCAGGTAGCCTTTATAAAGATTTCAGAGAAGGTAGGAAAATTGGTTATACAAAATTTTACGAGATGATAAACAAGCTTGAAACTGTCAGGCTCGTGGATGTAATCTTTTCCGGTAAGGGTGAGAAGGGGAGAACCAGGTACATCCATCAGAGGCTGGACAGAGATGCCATTTTTTCAGCCATAGATGAATTTCAAAGTGATGAAGGGGGCATTCAATAACAAAAAATATTTTAGATACATCAATTTTTATTATATTGATGAGGGGACTGGTATGGATTCATAATCTGCAGGATTTTATCCTGAGAGGTGTTGTTCTTTCAGTGATAATTTTTCTCGCCCTCACAGGAAATTTTTCGGGGGGATCTGGAGGGTCCATTCTTGCATTGATAACGTTCCTCGTATGGGTTGGGGAGATGGTTGAAATACCTCTTCTTACAATCAGAACGAGAAAACCCCAGTTCTCCATTGAAACGGTGAGGGTTATTGGAGGTATGCTGAGGTATCCACTTGAAGAGGAGATCCTCAGGGGAAATCCAAGAGTTTACAGGACTTCAATAACGATCAATCTTTCAGCTCTTTTTCTCCTGATACTTGCAGTGGGAGTCTTTAATCCCGGTCTAACGATAGAGCATCTGATCGTCATTGTGGTTACCTGGATTGCAGTTGTTACTGGATCCGAGATCCAGCCGGGAATCGGAATAAAAACCCCTGTTTATCTCTTTTTATTTCCTCTGGTCTTTTCTTTCCTCATATCTCCGGATAACGTTTCTGGTCTGTCCATCTCATCTGGGGTTGTGGGAATTCTGCTCGGTCAGATCACGATGCTCTTCTCCATAGGGGATGGTGATGGAAGCAGGATTCTGAGTCTCGGTGGATTTCCCAGCAGGGATGTTTATCTCGCCCTCTTTGTATCTTCCCTGATTGCGGGGTGGATGGGTTAATGCACTGGAGAACATGGAGACATCTGACAAAGCTCGATCCTGATAGAAGGAATGATGAGGCTCTTGTTAAGGCAGTGGTGGATAGCGGTACGGATGCGATCATGGTTTCGGGAACCCAGAATGTCACCGCTGAAAAGGCCAGGAAACTGATAGAAATGCTCTCCGATTACGATATACCCGTTGTACTCGAACCCTCTGATCCTGGGGGAGTGGTGTACGATGTGGATTACATATTCGTTCCTTCAGTTGTAAATGCGGGAAAGGTGGACTGGGTAATTGGGAAGCATGCAGAATGGATCATGAGACATTACTCCAATGTGGAGGATTTTCTCTCTATCATGGACAGGGTTGTTCTCGAGGCCTATATAGTCCTCAATCCTGATTCAGCGGTTGGAAGGGTTACCGGGGCCAGAACTGATCTTTCACCTGAAGAGGTTGCATCATACGCGATAACAGCGGAACAGCTTTTTTCCTTCCCCATAATATATATCGAGTACAGCGGGACCTATGGCGATCCTGAAGTTGTGAAAGAGGTGAGAAAAAAGATCTCAAGGGCCATGATAATTTACGGTGGAGGGATAGTGGACAGGGAAAAAAGTCTTGAGATGAGTAAATATGCTCATGCGATAGTCGTGGGGAATGTTATTTACGAGAGGGGAATCGATGCATTTCTGAGCACGATAATATGAATGTCACGGCGACTCTTTCCTCATACTGGCGGTTGTTCAGACTCGAACATGGAGTGATGTATGGTATCGGTGTTGCTGTGGGGATAATCGTTGCAGGGGGTTCCTCTTTTCTGAATTTCATTCTGGGTTTCCTGACCGCCCTTTTTCTTCAGGCCTCAGCTTTTGCTCTGAATGACTACTTCGATTACGAGGTGGATGTTGTCAATCGAAGGATGGACAGACCTCTTGTGAGAGGAGAGATAACCAGAAAAAACGCCCTTTTATCTGCCACAATAATTCTTCCCGCGGGTCTGCTAACCTCATTTCTCATAAGCCTCCCCGCTTTTATCCTTGCGGGTGCAATTACAGCCCTTGGGATTTTTTATGATGTGAAACTGAAGGAATTCGGTATTGCGGGTAATATTTACATCGCATTTACCATGTCCGCTCCGTTCATTTTCGGCAGTTTCGTTGCAAAAAACTCTTTAACCTTTGATGCCGGAATTCTATCCTCACTTGCATTTTTTTCGGGTCTTGGAAGGGAGATAATGAAGGGAATAGAGGATGTTGAGGGAGACGCCCTCAGAAATGTGAGGTCAATTGCAAGGGTCTTTGGAGTAAGATATGCGGGATTGATTGCATCTGCATTTCTGATCTTTTCTGTTCTCATATCTCCCCTGCCATTTTTATACGAAAACTCCCTCTATTTTCACAGTAAGCTCTACATGGTGTTTGTTATCGTTACCGATGTAATTCTGATACACGTATCATTTAACCTGATAAAAGGTAAAATGGATATAGGATGGATGAGGAAGGAAACTCTGCTCGGAATGCTTGCAGGATTGGTGGCGTTCCTGTCAGGCGCTCTGGAGGTGATGATCTGATAATAAGTGAGGAAGAAGTAAGGGAAAGGGCAATTGAAATTATCGGTGAACTCATGGCAATTTCCGCAAGAACCGCACCCAAGGCTGCAGGCAGAGATTCCCTTGAGATAGTTCTGGTAACTGGAGAGGACAAAAAGAAGCTTTCTGATTACATGAGGAGGCTGGCTGAAGAGAGAAACATACCGAACTTCACAAGGGATGCCATGGGTGTTGAAGTTTCATCCGCAGTCCTGCTGATAGGTGTGTGGGGGGATGAGACCATTGGACTGAACTGCGGTGCCTGCGGGTTTGAAAATTGCTCTGAATTGAAAAAAGCGGAGAAAAAAGAGGGAAGGGATTTCAGAGGGCCGAGCTGTGCTTACAAGATAATGGATCTGGGAATCGCCCTGGGTTCGGCTGTAAAGACGGCCAGCATTCTGAATGTGGATAACCGGATAATGTACAGAATCGGTACCGCAGCAAGGGCTCTGGGAATGGCCAAAAGTGATGTTGTGATGGGAATACCCCTGGCCTCGGCAGGGAAAAGCCCCTTCTTTGACAGGGTGTTCAGATGATCCGGCTATTCTTCCTTGGATATCTCTTCTTTCATCCATTCTTTAATTGCTTCCTCTCCGTAAATTAAAAATCCTGAGTTGAGATCTCTTTCCAGATCATCTGGATTTATCAATATAAGCCAGCCCCTTTCGTACGGACTATCTGTGAGCAATTCGTAGTCATCCTCAACCTCGGAGTTAACCTCAATAATCTCTCCTCCAACAGGCATTGTCAGCTCACCAATCCACTTCTCGGATTCAACAGTTCCAAATGCCTCTCCCTGCTTGAATCTATCACCCACCCGGGGTAACTCGATATATTCCACATTTCCCAAACCCTTAACCCCATAATCATCCATCCCCGCCCTGACGTTTCCATCCTCCACTGAGGCCCAGATGTGATCTTTTGTGTAGTACCTCTCAGGATCAAAAAGATATCCTTCTATTTTCTTCAATGGACATCACCCATACATTCTGCTCTCCCAAATTGTATTAAACTGTTGTTGTATTCCTCATCGAGCAGAGTCTGGTTCCGATTAGAGTATCCTCTATATCGGTTTTCCGTTTATAAATTCTGAAGTGAAGTTTTATATATAAAAAGTCCCAAGAAATCTGGCTTGAGGTGATGTTATGCCAGTTAAAAAGGTCGGTGAGAAATACAGATGCGAGGTATGTGGAAATGAGGTTGTCGTCACGAAGGTTGGTGGCGGAACCCTTGTTTGCTGCAGACAGGATATGGTTCTCATTGAAGAACCGGCATAGTTTTATATCTTGCAGATAAAATTGAAAGGTGGTGATATTATGACATGTGAGGAGGACCTCTTCTGTGGTATTAAATCGGCAAAATCTGAGGATATGACCGATCTTGAAAAGAAGCATACGCCTGTTATTGATGCACCTGAAACTGTTAAAGCGGGCGAATCATTTGAGGTGACTGTTGAGGTAGGAAAATTGATGGCTCATCCCAATGAAGAGGGACATCATTTTCAGTGGATAGAGCTGTGGCATGGAGATACCTTCATATTCCGATATGATCTCACACCTGTTTTCTCCGAGCCGAAGATAGTGGCGGAGATAAAACTGACCCATCCCCACGACGAGTTTGAGCTCAGAGCTCTTGCCAGATGCAACCTCCATGGAGTGTGGGAAGGCAGGAAGAAGATAAGGGTTGAATAATCTGAGGTGATGGAATGGCGAGATATCAGTGCACCGTCTGCGGATATGTGTATGATGAGAGTGAGGGAGACCCTGAAAATGACATCGAACCGGGAACAAAATGGGAAGAGCTTCCCGAAGACTGGGTGTGTCCGGTGTGCGGCGCACCCAAAAGCGATTTCGAAAAGATTCCATAACCGGAGGATATGAATGGATGAGATAAGGAGTCTTGAGTTTGCCATCGAGGTTGAGAAGGCTGGTCTGAGGAACTATCTTGAATTTGCAAGAAACACCGGGGATATCACGGGAAAAAACATGTTCATAACTCTCGCCAGAGATGAGCTTGAGCACATGGTGATTCTGGAAAACCAGCTTGAAAATCTGAGGGATAGGAAGGGATGGCAGAGGGTGAATATAAAGAGGTCCGAGGTTGAAAAGCTTGTTCCTGCTCTCGACAGCATACAGAAAAGAAAGGGTGCATCTGGATTACAGCAGGTGGACGCCCTTGAGGTTGCTCTGGATCAGGAGAAGAGATCCATCGAATTCTATGAAGAGCAGATGAAAAATGTGGGGACTGAAGAGGCCAGAAAGATGTTCGAAAAACTTGTGGAAATGGAAAAGGCCCACTATAAGCTCATAAGCTCACAGCTTGATTACATCAAACAAACGGGCTTCTGGTTTGACATCCCCGAATTCTCTCTGGAAACGGAGAGGTGAAGTCATGAAGGCCTTTGAAATCTCTGATGACGTTTACTGGGTGGGGGTTGTTGACTGGGACGTGAGGGATTTTCACGGTTACAAAACCCCGTATGGAACAAGCTATAATGCATATGTTGTAAGAGACAGGAAAACCGCCATCATAGACACAGTTTATTACAGATTCAGTGAGGAGTATCTGTCGAGGATTGGGGATGTGACTCCTTTTGAGAATGTTGATTATGTCATTGTAAACCATATAGAGTACGATCATTCAAGTGCACTGCCGTATCTCATGGAGAGGGTTGACGCAGAAATACTGTGCACTCAGAGGGCGAAAAATGTCATAGAAAAGGTTTACAGCGATAAATGGGACATAACGGTGGTGAAAACGGGAGATGAACTCTCACTCGGTACAAGAACTCTCAGGTTTATAGAGGCACCTCTTGTTCACTGGCCGGATACCATGTTCACGTATCTTGTGGAGGATGAGATACTCTTTCCGAACGATGCATTTGGCCAGCACATTGCAAGCTCGGTGAGATATTCAGATGAACTCACCGGAATAGATGTTTTCGATGAGGCGGGCAAGTATTATGCCAATATAGTCATGGTTTACTCGCCTCAGGTGAGAAAAGTTCTGGAAGTTCTGGAGAGCCAGATAGATGGAATAAGAATGATTGCACCGAGTCACGGGATGATCTGGAGAAAAGACATAGAAAAAATAATCCAGCTTTACAGAGACTGGAGCGGGGGAGTGGCGGAAAAAAAGGTTGTGATCGTATACGACACGATGTGGGGCAACACAGAGAAAATGGTCAGAAACGTTTCCGCCGGGCTGGAGGCTGAAGGAATAGAATACGGGATATACAGGTTGAAAGAATCAGACTGGAGTTTTATCATGAAGGAGATAATGCTCTCCAGAGGTCTGATCGTGGGAACACCCACCCTGAACAGAGAGGTCTATCCATCGGTATCCGGATTTCTCACGTACATGAAGGGATTAAAGCCCATCGGTAAGATTGCATCGGCTATTGGATCTTATGGATGGAGTGGAGAAGCTGTAAGAAAGGTGGAGGAAATTCTGAAAGAGGCGGGAATGGAAGTTGTTGAATCCAATCTGAGATTCAGATACACGCCTTCAGAGGAAGAACTTGAAAAATGCGAGGAATTTGGAAGGAGATTCGCTGAGAAAATTAAGGAATCGTGAATCCTTACATTTCTTACATACACTTTTTT
>WAJW01000075.1 GCA_015523685.1 Archaeoglobaceae archaeon | reverse complement strand
CTCTCAAAGACATACAACATGACCGGATGGAGAATAGGGTTTGCAGTGGGAAACAGTGAGATCCTGAATGGTTTGAAGCTTGTCAAAACAAACGTGGATTCAGGAGTTTTTCAGGCGATTCAGGAAGCGGGAATAACAGCATTGAGAACTCCGGAAAGCGAGGTGAGGAGGATAGTGGAGGTGTACAGAGAAAGAAGGGATGTGCTTGTTGATGGTCTCAGAAAATATGGATTCAGGGTGGAAAAACCCAGGGCAACATTTTACGTGTGGTGTGGTGTGCCGGATGGGATGACCTCCATGGAGTTCAGCAGACTGCTTATTGACAGAGCGGGAATAGTTGCAACTCCCGGTGTGGGGTTTGGAGAGGCAGGAGAAGGATATGTCAGATTTGCCCTGACAAAGGGGGTTGAGGATATTGAGCGAGCGGTTGACAGGCTTGGAGAGCTGGGGGTGTAGAGAATGGGAAATCTTGTTCTTGATGGTGTTGATGTTGTTGAGCTTGGCAGAGAACTCGGAACGCCCCTCTATATAACCAGCAGATCGAGACTGGAGGAAAACATCCGCGAATACAGGAAATATTTCAAGAATGCTGACATTTACTATGCGGTCAAGGCAAACAACAATCTTGCCATAATGAAAATAATATCCTCCCGCGGACTCGGTGCAGATGTTTTCTCGGATGGAGAGCTGTATCTCGCTTTAATGGGAGGATTCAAGAGGGAAAAAATACTCTTCAACGGAAATTCAAAGTCCACAGAGGATATAGTCTCTGGAATAGAGGCAGGGGTCAGATTCTCGGTTGACAGTATTGATGAACTTCATGCAATCTCCGAGATAGCGGAAGAGGAGGTGGAGATGGCATTCAGAATCAATCCCGATGTATCCCCTGAGACCCATCCGAAGATCGCTACAGGGCTTAAAGAATCGAAGTTCGGAATTCCATGGGAGATGGCCGAAAGGGCATATGAAAAAGCCCTCAAGACGGATCATATTGTTCCCGCTGGAATTCACTGCCATATCGGCTCCCAGATTCTCTCCCCTGATCCCTTCATTGAGGCTCTTGAAAAAATGTTTGATCTGGCCATCAGGGTTGAAAAGCTGGGGATTGAGCTTGATTTCCTCGATATGGGAGGAGGTATAGGAATCCAGTATTCCGAGGAAGAGAAGGCGCCGGAATTGAAAGAATTCTCTGAGAGAATATTGGACACCTATGAGGATAGATTGGGCGATCTCAAATCCGAACCGAATTTGATTCTCGAACCGGGAAGGAGCATTGTCGGGAACACAACCTTCCTCCTCACAAAGGTCAACGCCGTTAAAAGGGCTTTCAGGAACTTTGTAGCGGTGGATGCGGGATTCAATCTCCTCATGAGGCCCGCAATGTACGGCTCGTATCACAGGGTTGTTGTTGCAAACAGGGTTGATGAAACCCCTTCTGAAACCTACACAATTGTTGGGCCGATATGTGAAACGGGAGATGTTCTGGCATATGATAGAATGCTTCCAGAGGTAAGAAGAGGTGATTACGTGGCCATCCTCGATACCGGGGCCTATGGTTTTTCCATGAGTTCCCAGTACAACGGGAGAAGAAGATGTGCTGAGGTTCTCGTTGACAACGGCAGATGGTGGATTATAAGAGAAAGAGAGAGCTATGCGGATCTTGTGGGGAGGCAGATAATCCCTCCGGGGATTTAAAATGGCGTTATTTCCCTCGTTATCATGATTTTACAGAGAATTGGGTTCAATTTTTATAATTCCTCTGTCCCTCAAACTGTAAATTTTCGGAATAAAGGTTAGAATCGTAAAACATTAAATTTATCGTATGATTTCAAAGGGCAGTTTACGGGGGTTGTGAATTTCCCGAAATATCGATAATGAATGTGGGAATGGGTCGACAGCTTTCCGCGCTTCCCGTGCCCTCTCGGAGCACAGTACAACGCGGAACGGAGGTGGGCTTAACTTCCGGGTTCGGAATGGGTCCGGGTGTTTCCCCACCCCTTTGACCGTCGACCCTCAGGCCTCTTAATGGTCTGGGTATTTATACTTTTTCTTTGAGAATGAGACTACTTTAGATTTACATTGATGAGTGAATGGAGAGTCAGGTTTATCCTTCAGATAGGCAATCCCGCTCTCTGCCATCCGATTATTCCGTTATCGAGTTCATATACGTTCCTGTATCCCATTTCCACAAGTTTTGACGCTGCGATTTTGCTCATATGTCCACTTCTGCAGTAAACCAGAATGAGCGTGTTCTTATCTTCCGGAAGATCATTTTTCATTTCCTCTATCCTGTTATATGGGATCCATGCATCTGTTCCAGGCAGATGTTTCTGTTCCGGTATGTGAACGTCTATAAGGAAAGCACCATCTTTCTGCATCAAACTGTAAAACTCCTTCGGGGAGACACTCTTGAATCCGTTCTCTCCCGGGGCAGGCAGGTAGCCTCTGTACACAATAAGTGCGATAACAATTCCCGCAACAATCAGTATGACAGTTCTGGAATTCATGACTTTACATCATATGTAAAGTTAAAAAAGGCTTTGGGGCATTTGAGTGGAACCTCATATCCAGTGCAACTCCGTGAAATTCAACCCTGCACTGAGATTCCGGTGTGATGTTTGATCCATACTTCATGGAGATCCTTCTTTCCAAGGATTCTCTGATGTGTACTCTGGAAGTATTATTCAGTTATCTCAAAGAGAACACCGAATGTATCCCGGGGATGCAGGAATGAGTATTTTCTTCCCTCAATGGATGTTGGCGTTTCTCGAACAACCTTCAATCCTCTCTCCCTGAATTCTTTCAGGGCCTCTTCCAGATTATCCACTCGAAGAGAAACGTAATTGATCCCCTCCCCCCTCTTTTCTATGAATCTGGCAACTGGAGAGTCGTCAGAAACAGGCTGGATGAGCTCGATTACGCATTCTCCGGAACGTATGACCGCAGTCCTTACCCCCTCAACCTCATTGACATATATTTTATCCACTTCAAAACCCATCTTTTCCACATATACCTTCAATGCCGACTCCAGATCTTTTACGGCTATTCCAACTCTGTCTATTGCAGTTATCATTCTTTATCTCCCTCCGTACTTTGCCCAAATGTTGCATGTACCCTCAAAACTCACCATGCATGGCCCGATGGGATTTCTCGGGTTGCATGCTTTATTGAAAACATCACATTTTTCAGGTGTTATCAGGCCTCTGAGAACATCCCCGCATCTGCAAAGCTTTTTAACGGGATCTTCCTGGGGAGTGAAATCACCAAAGATATCTTCAAAATATTTTGTTGCATCAGAATCACTGTATCTGTCCCTTATTCTTGCTCCAGAATCGGGCACAACTCCGAGTCCTCTCCAGTCCCAGTCTTCCCTCTGAAAGACGCGGTTCATAGCATCCTTTGCCTTTAAATTTCCTTCTTCTGTCACAACTCTCCTGTATTCGTTGAAGATTTCCGGATTATCGTCCATCAGAGCCTTTAATATAATATAAATGGCGAAGATAACATCATAGGGCTCAAATCCAGCTATAACCTGTGGTATCTGAAATCTTTTTAATCCTTCATATGCCCTTGAACCCACGATGGTGGAAACATGTCCGGGATTGATAAAGCCATCTATCTTTATCTCTCCCAGTTCCAGCAGATGTTTCATTGCGGGAAGAAAGAATCTGTGGGCTGAATAAACGTAAAAGTTCTCCACCCCGTCCATTATCGCAATTGCAGTTGATGGCATTGTTGTTTCAAACCCGATTCCAAAATGCACGACGGGAATCGATGATTTCCTGGCAATTTCAATGGCGTCAAATATGCTGTATACAACCCTGACATCATGGCCTTTCGATCTGAAATAAAAGAGGGACCTTCCCCTGTATGGCACTCTTGCCATATCTCCGAAGGTTGTCAGAATCACCCTGGCGTTCTGCAGTAAATGAAATATCTTCTGGAGATCTGTATCGGGGATTATACAGACGGGACATCCCGGACCGCTTATGAGCTCAATATTCTCTGGCAGGAGGCTTCTCAGATTGTATCTTGTTACGGTATCTTCATGGGTACCGCAAAGGTGCATTATGTTTATCTTTCTGTCCATTCTGCTGGCGAGCTTTTTAATTTTTTCAATTACCTCTCCCGGAATATTCATTGTAATCCCTTTTCTATCTCTTTCCAGAGGTTCTCAATCTCCTCGACCTCCCGGTTATTGAGCCTCTGGATTGCAAATCCTGCATGAACCAGTACGTAATCTCCAACACTGAGATCATCCAGAAAATCCGTTCTCACTCTCTTTCTTGCCCCTCTGAAACTGACAATTGCATGGGGTGGGTCGAGTTTTTCGATTCTTGCCGGGATGGCGAGACACATGGTTCCACCTGAAATATCACGTTTAAAAAAGATTATTAAGTTATGGATAATAAGATTATCTGTTCCATGTACAGAATAACGGTGAGAGGAACAGTTCAGGGAGTGGGTTTCAGGCCTTTTGTCCACAGGCTCGCTCTTGAAATGGGTGTAAGGGGTTACGTCAAAAACAGAGGCGACGGTGTGGTTGAAATCGCAATAGATTCCAGCCTGGAAGAGTTTTTAAGTCGATTGAGATCCGAAAGACCACCGGTATCCAGCATAGATGATGTTATAGTAGAAGAAGTCGATATGGAAGTTCCCGATTCATTTCACATAGCTGAAAGCGGGGGGAAAAAGGGTGAGATTTCTCTGCCTCCTCCTGATGTTGCAATATGCGATGAGTGCCTGAAGGAGCTTTTTGATCCGGAGGACAGGAGGTACATGTATCCGTTCATCTCATGCACCCACTGCGGTCCAAGATACAGTGTCAGCCTTAAACTTCCGTTCGACAGGGAAAACACCACTTTCATGAAATTTCCTCTCTGCGATAATTGCAGGAGTGAATATGAGGATTTGGAGGACAGAAGGTACTATGCTCAATCAATTGCATGTTCAGCATGTGGGCCCGCTTACAGACTTCTGATTGATGGTTCAGAATACACGGGTATTACTGCAATAAAGAAAACCGCTAAACACATTGATCATGGGAACATTGTGGCAGTTAAGGGATGGGGTGGATTTCACATTGCATGCCTTACTGAGGATGAGGTTGTTTCTGAGCTTAGAGAGATCCTCCACAGACCACAGCAACCCTTTGCGATCATGGCAAGAGATGTTAACGCGGTAAGAAAAATTGCGATTCTCGGCCCTGATGAGGTGGAGGAGATGCTGAGCAGTAGAAGGCCTATTGTAGTGTTAAAGAAAAGAAAACCGGGGTCTTTCATCGGGATTGCCCCTTCGCTGGATACAATCGGTGTAATGCTACCCTATTCCCCCCTTCACCACATCCTGTTCAGCCATCTCAGGGCAGATTATATTGTGATGACCTCTGCCAACAGGCCGGGTGAGCCCATGTACACGGACGATTCTGTCAGGGATCTCATACCGACTGTACTGACTCACGACCTTCCTGTTAACAGGGTTGATGACAGTGTCGTTAAATTTGTGGGGGGGAAGAGGATGATAATCAGGAGGTCAAGGGGATTTGTTCCCGCATGGATAAAGATAAATTCTGAAGTTGAGAGCGTATCTTTCGGGGCCGAACTCTACAGTTCAATCGGATTTCTTAAGAATGGAAGGGCAGTTATGTCCCAGTACATAGGGGATATCTCAAACTTCAGAACATTCAATGAATTTTACCGCAGAACACTTGTATTTCTGAGGAATTATATCGGCATATCTGAACCTGAGCTCCTTGTGTGTGATATGCACCCCCTCTACAACTCAACCACTCTTGCAGAAAAAGTCTCCAGAGAAGAGGGTATAAGACTTGTAAAATTACAGCATCATGTAGCGCATGCTCTCTCGGTTATGGGCGAGTATGGAATGGAGAGATCCGTGGCGGTAACGGTTGATGGAGCTGGATACGGAGTGGATGGAAGTATATGGGGCTGTGAAATACTCCTTATTGACCTTGATGATTTCGTTTTTCAGAGACTTGCAAGGATGGAGCACATACATCTGCCTGGTGGAGATCTTGCGGTCAGATATCCCGGGAGGGCTCTTGTTTCTATCCTCATGAATTTCATGAATGTGGAGGAAATAGAGAGTGTTGTTGATATCGATCCATTTTTGATCGAAAAACAGATCAGAAGCAATCTTAACGTGGCAGTCGCAAGTTCGGCAGGCAGGTACATGGATTCCGCCTCGGCTCTTCTGGGCATTTGCGGTGAAAGAACCTATGAAGGAGAGCCTGCAATGAAGCTTGAGGCATTTGCAAGGGACACCGGAATACGATTTGAAATGGAGGTTGAAAGGTCAGATGAGTTGAAAAAATTCGGATACAGAGAACGTTCCGGGAAGGTGAAGGTTATGAAAATCACCCCGGTTTTTGAATCTGCATTGGAATTGTTGAAGAGAAGAAGGAGCAGGAAGGGTATTGCCTACGCCTTTATTGAATGCCTCGCAAGAACAATGGGCAATCTCGCAGTTGAGTTTTCCGAAGAATACGATGCAGAAATAGTGCTCTCCGGTGGAGTTGCCTATAACAGATACTTCACATCCATACTTGAAGAAATCACCGGATGCCTGACAAACAGGCTTGTTCCTTCAGGAGATAATGGAATAAGTTTTGGACAGCTGTATGTTTCCGGTTTTCTGGAGGAGTGTCAATGATAAGGAAGGAGGACGGTGCGGGCGGGAAATACATGAAGGAGTTCATTGAGAGGTATATACTTTCCAGATTTGATTTCAGGGAAGGAGAGATTTCTCTTTCGGATCAGGACGATGCAGGAGATTTCAAAGATTATGTTCTAACAGCAGACACGTATGTTGTTCATCCTCCTGTTTTTCCCGGAGGAAACATAGGAAAACTTGCAATATGTGGTACATCAAATGACCTTGCCGTCATGGGTGCAAGACCATCGTTTATGTCCCTCTCACTTGTCATTCAGGAAGGATTTGACACAGGAATTTTCGAGGAAATACTTGATGAGATGAAAGTATGGATAGAAAAAACAGATACGAAAATACTGACAGGGGATACAAAGGTGATAGATCAGAACATCGGTATAATCATCAATACAGGGGGTATAGGAGAGAGAAACAGATTTCTTGAAAAAAACCTCAGTACGGTCAGGGAATACAGGAGTTATCCATGGAGATGGATCAGAGATAGAGGGGCGGGAAGTGGAGAAGCTGTGGTGATTTCGGGGAGGATAGCAGAGCATGGTATTGCGGTTCTGAATGCGAGAGAGGAATTTGATTTTCAGCTTAACGTGAGAAGCGATGCGTATCCCGTGTGGCTGTTTTTCAGAAAGGTACTTGAAAAAGGTGGGGTTACATCTGCAAAGGACCCCACAAGGGGAGGGATTGCAAACGCACTGAATGAGATTTCAGAGAAAAGTGGTGTCGGGATGGTAATTGAGGAGGAAAGGATCCCTCTCGATGATGAGGTCAGGGGGTTCTGTGAAGCTCTCGGTCTCGACCCTTTATCCATTGCCAACGAGGGAAAGGTCGTTTTTACAGTTGTTGATGAACTGGCTGATGATATTCTGAAAGTTCTCAGAAGGAACGGACAGAAGCATGCTGAGATAATCGGATACACCACAGATGAATTCCCTGAAGTGGTAATAGAGACGTCAATCGGAACCAGAAGGATTCTTCCACCACCTGTTGGAGATCCGATTCCGAGAGTGTGCTGAGTGATAGGAATGAGAATTCTTATTGCGGGTGTTGGAAACGAGCTCAGATCTGACGATGGATTTGCCCAGGAAGTTCTAAGAAAACTTGGAGATCTCGATGATAATGTTGATGTAATCGATTTCGGGCATAGAATTCATGACCTTCTTCTCTTCATCCGTGATTATTCTGCCGTTGTCATAGTGGATGCTGTTGAGGGTAATGGAGAACCGGGAGATATCTATGTTGTCCATGTGAGCGGGGAGAATGAAGATCTGAAGGTACTCAATGCCCACGACATTGATCTGAAAGGAATAATCAGCATGGGGGAAAAAATTGGTTTCCTGCCCGAAAAGCTTGTGATAGTCGGATGTCATCCCGAGAAAATGGATCCGGGAATCGGTCTGTCCGAAACAGTCATGGAGAAAGTTGATGATGCTGTAAAAATAATTAAAAAATTGGTGAGGGAGTTTTCATCTCTCTGATCTCTGCTCCTCCCATGTCCTTATAAATTTTGAAAAGTGGTTCACCACATACTGAAGCTGTTCTCCCGGAAATTCCGCTTCGATCCTGAGATTACCGTCTTTCCTGTTGTACGTCACCCTCACTCCCTTCCACGGGAAGATCCTTGCAAGACCGAGCTTTATTTTTTCCATGACCGGGATTTTGATGCTCTCAAACTCCACCCAGCCTTTTGCAACCATTTTATTCCACCAGCACTTTCAGATAGGAGGATATCATGGAAACAACTTCTCCATCCATCGGGTTCATCTGCATTGCAGATCTGAATTTTTCAAGGCTCTCCCCCTTCAGGGTGAAGTTGATCTCCGAATCCCTCGTCTTGAGGCTTATCTCCAGTAAATCCCCTTTTATGCTGGAAAGCATTCTTGGAAGATCTATACCTATGGCGGTTTCAAGGGGAACTCCACTTTCAAACAGTTCTGCAAGTTTCTTCATGGCATTCTCATCAAAGGATATCCCTGCCTCCATTCCTCCATACGAAACCCTGACCTCAAGCCCCTCTTTGATCATCTCGGAGCATGTATGGATGAGGCTCTCCCATACATCGTCCGTCACATAACTAACAGCCATTTTCATCACCTCTATCCAAGATACCTCTCAATCTTACGGCCCCCGCTATAAACCGTAACCCCGCATGCGAGACAGGGGTCCATGCTCCTGATTGTTCTGACCACATCAACACCAGTCCATTCATCAGGGTTCTTTTCCTCAAGAATGGGTGTATCCATCAGTGCCTCCTCATAGGGGCCATGATTTCCATATGCATCCTCTGGAGAGGCGTTGAAGTTTGAGGGAGTTATAACCTGGTATCTGTGTATCTTACCATCCTTAACAACTATCCAGTGGCCCAGTGCTCCCCTCCCGGCCTCGGTCATTCCAACACCAAGGCTGAATTCAGGCCTTTCAAATTCTGAGAAAACCCTTGTTTCACCTTTTTTCATGTATTCAAGTAATTTCAAAAGCTCACCAAATGCAACCGATGTCATGTAGGCAAGATAGTATATTCTTGCCCTGAGTCTTTCAACCACGTTTACCCTGTCGGGAATCCTCCACTCCAGCTCCATCTCCTCATTCAGGCTTCCAAGCCCGGGTATGTTTGTTGCTGGAAGGGAGAATTTCAGGCTTTTTCCTGTTGAAGCCTCAACTTTTTTTGATGATGCAGTGCTCCACATCCGTGCCAGCGGTCCCGCCTCCACCACATGGACCTCTCCATCTTTAACCCATCTCGGGGATGTGACCCATGAATATCTTTCATCCCATTCTATCTCAGACGGTTTTGCAATGGTGTCCTTGTTCCACGGATGGTTTTGAGCAACTTCGTTACCGAGGGGATCCTTCTCTACCTCTCTTGAATTCCATTCTTCGTAGAAGGAGTGATTGACGAACTCCTGAACTCCAAGGTGTATATCCACAAGGTTGTTCGTTACAACCTCTCCGTTTATTATCACTCCTGGAGTTACTTCTCTCTTCTCACCCCATTCGGGCATGTTCTCGTATTTTGCATCATATACCTCGGGATTGTCTCCTGCTCCATAGCTTATCATGCTTGGTTTCCTTTCTCCAACTTTCTCATAGCCCATCTCACTTATGAAATCGAGCACATCATCTGCAATTTTAACGAGCTTCTTCACCCACGGCACAACCTGAAGATATTTGAAGAGAAGTTCCTCGACATCACTCAGACCGGGAAGGTAGGTTATCCCTCCCGGGATCACAGTTGCGAGGTGGGGGTATTTTCCAGATATCATCACGAGACATTCCTTTGCTATCCTCTGATATTTTATGGCTTCAAGCCATAGGGAACCTTCGAGGGGATTCATAGAATTCATTATATCTCCCACTGTCTCGAATCCATGCAGATCTCTGTTTTCCGCCTTTTTTTCTGATGCACTCTCATACCAGGATCTGTTCGTTTCTTTCACTATGCTTTCGCTGTAGTCAGGCCCTGAAAGCTGGAACCAGTGTAGTGTGTGATCGTAGATAATCTCAAAACAATCTGCCAGATTTCTCAGTAAAATTGCCAGAGGTGGAGGGGATGCATTCAGGGCCATATCAAGAGCTTCCGCAGATGCAACCGCATGGGGAGTGGGGCAGACTCCACATATACGCTGGGAAATCCAGATCGCGTCAGGGGGGTCTCTACCTTCCATTATTTTCTCAAATCCCCTGAACATAACTCCAGTGGATCTTGCAGATGTGATAATCCTGTTATCTGTATCGATGTCAACCCTGACACCAAGGTGGCCCTCGATTCTGGTCATAGGTTCAATAAAAATTGTCTTTTCCGCCATACAGCTCACCTCCTCTTCTGAAGGGCATATGCCTGCCTGAGACCTCCGATTATTCTCTGGATGATTGTCTTTGTCATAACAACTCCATCTGGTGGCTTCAGGAAAGGAGACACGGGTTCATCAGGAAATGAAGGTTCTGTGCAACCCAGGCAGGGGGCTCCAAGAGTGGGACAGCCACCATTCCCATTGATCCACCCACTTCCCGGGGCGGGACACTTTGATATCAAACCTTTACATCCCAGTCCCACAACACAGTGCTCTTCTCCGAATGTGTCCGAAAAAACACCTTTGGAGTAGTAGCCTGCTCTCGGGCAGTTGTCATGGGCATATTTTTCAAAGAGGAATTTGGGTCTGTTATGTTCATCGAGCTCAGGTATGCTGGCAAGCCCCCTCACAGCGAGCACGAGAGCGCCGAGGCTTTGAGTTATCCAGTCTCCCGAAGGAGGGCATCCCGGAATGCACACCACAGGAAGGCCGAGCTGGCTCTTCCAGTTCTCGCCCAGATGTTCAAGGAGTCCATGAGCTCCGGTGGGATTTGGTTTTCCATGAGGTACACCTCCATATGTTGCACATGCCCCCACCGCCACTGCCACAGCAGTTTTATCCGCAAGAGCATCGATCCAGTGGTTAAGCGTCAGTATCTTTCCATTATCCTCTCCAACCATGCACCAGAATCCACTACCGGCGGTTTTTTCATCAGGTACCGCACCTTCAAGAACAAGCACAAAAGGGTCGTACTTCCCCTTTTCCGCATCCCTGAGTATCTGGATTGCCTGGTCTCCCCATGAAGGCATTACAGCCGGGTGGAAAACAAGGTTTATGCTGGAAACTGGCTCTATTATGCCCGTAAGGATATCTGTAACCGAAGGCTTCGAAGAGTTGGTCAGGGAAATTGTACATCCCGTACAGCCCTGACCTTCAAGCCAGATTATGTTTATGGGCTCCATAAATAACACCGCTAATGTAATAATTTATTATAATACTTAAAATTATGGTTTATTGTTATAATATCTTACATATATATTTAAGTGATGGATTGATAAATCTATATAATAAAATTTGACATTCACTATTATCTATAAGCTGAGATCCCTGAGTAACCGTTAGATCTCTGTATCGACTCCTATCAAAGATCAGGTCATCTGTCAAGCTGTTTT
>WAJW01000074.1 GCA_015523685.1 Archaeoglobaceae archaeon | reverse complement strand
CGGCTCATCTATCTGAATACCTTGCAACCCCTTCCGCACAGTTCGTGGGGATAAGGCCAAGTGACATTGTAAACTATGATCTGCCAAGCGATAAGCTGACGGATCAGGATATAAGGGCTCTGAACAGCATTCTTGACGATCCAAGGTTTGACAGCGAATTCTGGAAAAATGAGGTCAGCCTGCAACTTGAACTCAGGAAAAAGTCAGAACAGCAGTCACTTGCAAAGTATGGCCTGGAATTCGTCACATCCACATATCTGCCAGAAAAGCTGACCGAAATGGGGATTATTTGATTTCGGGCTGTCTCATAAAAAATAAATTGATGGATCTGGTATCTTTTCACCTTATCGTCCTGTATATGTTGTAGGCGAAGATGAAGTTTGGTACGATTGCCTCGAGAACTCCCACAAGGCTGATTCCTATCATGTAGGGGCCTATCGCCGGGTCAATTTCGGCCATTTTTCCAGCAAGGAACAGATTGCCTCCTTTGATTCCTGCAATAACGCCAAAGATCGTCATAAGAACCACAAACAGCACATGCAGGTATAGCTGAACTCTTGCAAGTCTCTCGCTGTAGAGATCGTTTCCTGTCATCTGAGGGACAAGGTAGTAAATCCCGCCCATTATTGCCAGTCCAACCCATCCAAGGAGATTCCAGTGGGCATGCATGCCTGAAATCACGCTTGCAGGCCCGGCCTCCAGAAACTCATGAACCTGAGGAAAGGTCTGGATGGCACCCCAGATACAGCCTATCAGAAGAAAAACTATTGACACCTTTATATAGAGAAGTCCAACACTTTTTGACATTTTTCACCCCCCTTTATTTGTCCATGCCCCCCGATTTCAGAATAGCATGGCGTATATGTCAGGTTAATTCATTATATAAAAACATTTTTTATTATTGTTTGATATATAAATACTTCTTTATGGCTATGATGTTTCCATAAAAGTTCAATTAAACTGTCTGTAATTTACGGACAGCCTATTAAACGGTTGATTGACCGGATTTGAAGTATATCCGGAGTGTTAATAATCTGATTTTTCTGGCCTGTCTGAGCATTCTGATCTGAAGATGTTTGAATGGGCTGTTATTACGGAGAATCTTTTTATATCATGCACCTCTATCCTTCTTAATTCAAGGTGTAGGGGGGTTGTACATGAAAGGGATTATTACTCTTGAAGAGGCCCTTGAGTCATCAAGGGAGGAAGTCGTTGAGAGATACAGAAGGCATGTGAACCCAGAGTTGGCAAATCTTCTTGCACTGCTCGGATACGACAGAAAATTCTGCAGGGCGGAGGGAATGAAAATTTTTGATGAAACAGGAAGGGAGTATCTGGATTTTCTCGGAGGTTATGGGGCACTGAATCTTGGCCATAATCATCCAGAACTGCTCGAGGCTTTAAAATCGGTTCTCGAACTTCCAAATATATTTCAGGCATCCATCGGCATACTGAACGGGGCCCTTGCACAGGCTCTCGCTGAGATCACACCGGGAGACCTCAATATGTCCTTTTTGTGTAACAGTGGGGCTGAGGCGGTGGAAGGAGCTCTGAAACTCGCGAGAATCAGTACTGGTCGTAAGGGGTTCCTGTATACCGAGAACTCTTTTCATGGTAAATCCTTTGGAGCCCTGTCTGTTACGGGAAGGAAATATCAGAAACCATTTAAGCCACTTCTCCCCGGATGTCAGATGGTTCCATACGGAGATGTTTCAGCTTTAAAAAAAGAGTTAATGTCAGGAGAGTATGCAGGATTCATTCTGGAGCCAATACAGGGAGAGGGTGGAATCATAACACCTCCTGAGGGATATCTCCAGGAAGCAGAGGCTCTCTGCAGGAAATACGGAACCCTTTTGATCGCAGATGAGATACAGACCGGGTTTGGCAGGACAGGAAAGATGTTCGGGGTTGAGCATGATGGTGTTGAGCCGGATATAATGACCCTTGCGAAAAGTCTTGGCGGGGGCGTTATGCCGTTAGGAGCATACATTGCCTCAGATGAGATATGGAAAAAAGGCTATGGTAGCAGAGAGAAATTCCTTCTGCATACATCAACCTTTGGAGGGAACAGCTTTGCCAGTGCAGTGGGGCTGAAAACAATTGAAATCCTTCTCAGGGACAGGCTTGATGAAAGATCCGATGTGATGGGCAGGAGACTCATGGACAGGCTTGAAAAAATTTCGAGGGAATACAGCCTCATAAAAGAAATCAGGGGTAGGGGGTTGATGATCGGAGCAGAGTTTTACAGGCCGAAGGTCGCAGCGAAAATAAGCGGTGAGTATCTCGCGGGGATGGTGTGCGGGATACTTCTTCAGCAGTACGGTATTATAACTGCATTCACGATAAACAATCCAAATGTGATAAGGTTTGAGCCTCCCCTGATCGTGGAAAAGGAAGAGGTGGATTACGTTGCCGATTCAATGGAAGCGATATGCAGAGAACAGAAAAACTTCCTTGGAGTTTCACTCAACATCGCCAGAAAACTCATGGGCCGGAAAATGGGCTTTGGAGGCTAACCCGCATTTACCCTTTTTTTATCATTCCCGTTATTCCGGATACCGTAAACTTCATAAACCTGAATCAACCTGAAGCAGATTGCGTTACAATGTCTAAAGAACGAGGGCCCGTAGCTTAGCCAGGTCAGAGCGCCCGGCTCATAAGGAAAGTTCAGGGCTTTCCGGAGATACCGGGCGGCCGTGGGTTCAAATCCCTCCGGGCCCACTATTTTACTGATTGGTCTCCTTATTTTTTAAATTCTGAGGCTATACAGAGCTAAAATTTGTATCTGAGCTGGATATGTTGTCTGGGATTGGAAAAACTCCACTAATACCAGTATTTATTTTCACAACATGTGATACTTTTTTACTGAGCTTGTCCTGGTATATCGTGATCCATATCTTTTATCTCATGAAGCTGTTAACCCTTTTTCAGGTCATGATATCACTACAGCACATCCTGGAGAGAAAATTTAAATATTGTATATTTTGAGTGCATGTATCAATAGTCTTT
>WAJW01000073.1 GCA_015523685.1 Archaeoglobaceae archaeon | reverse complement strand
CTTTAAATGGTGAATTATGGCCATACACATGAATAAATTATTTATATTTCAGGACTCTTACTGGATTCATAATGAGGGTGAAAATCCTGATCCCTGCCCTTGTTCTTACGGCTGTGGTTTTGCTGGGTGGTTGTACCGGCTCATACAATGAGAAAAGTGGAAAAACTCCATCACAGGCAGAAATTCCCGGAGAAGGGAAGATTCAATTCAAAGAGGATTTTGAGGGGTACGATGCTGGTGATGTACCCTCTGATAAATGGATTCTGATGACTGTTGCAAAGGGATCTCCTGATGAATACAGGATCGTCAGTTTGGATGGCAATAAGGCTCTTTTGATACAGCTCAGAGGTTACAGACAGATTACCGATGTTCTTGTCATCAAAGGGCTGAATGTGGATAATTTCTCCATGAGCTTCAGGCTCCATGAATCAAGGCCTTACGAAACGGTTCCCGCAATGGTGTTCAGGTTCAGTGGCGGGGACTACTATCTGATAACATACAATGAATACGGGAAAGAACCGGGAGCCATTGGACTTTACAGGGTTAAAAATGGCAATCCAGATTTAATTGCTGAAAAGGTAATTCATGTAAAATCACTTCAGGATGGCCAGTGGCATGAGTTTGGCCTTGAGGTTAATGGATCACGGGCAGTTCTCAAAATGGATGGTTTGCAGATTCTTTCAGTAGAAGGCCTGACCCTCAAATCAGGTATGCTCGGATTTGCAAACAGTGATGGAAGTCTGGGCAGATACCTTGTGGATGATGTTGCTGTCATGGAGATATAAAATGCATTGTTGAAATACCAAAAAAATAAATAATCAGTGATTGAATCGGAATTCAATGGAAAAAGATGCAAAATACGTCAAGATATCCATAATTATAATCACGGTTCTGGGAATTCTTATTTTCACAGGTGGCATTTTCATCTTCAGAGATATGGCGATCAACGCACCCGAAAAAATAGCGTTCATAAAATCAACACTCTCAAGGTATGGCATCCCGGGTCTTTTCATAGCATCTGTTCTGGGTGGAACCATTCTGCCGATGGGAGTTCCCGGTCTCGTCGTTTATGCAACGGGATTCGGTCTGCCCATTTACCTTGTTGTTCTTTCGTCATCTGCGGGTTTCACCATAGGGGTAACCTTCAATTATTATCTCGCAAAAAAATACGGAAAGCCATTTGTTGTTAAGAGGGTTGGAGAAAAGAGATTCATGGACATGAGCAAGTGGTGGGATAGATATGGGGTTGTGACCTATCTGATTTTCGGTCTTATCCCCGGACTTCCCTTTGATCTTCTGGCGTTCATATGCGGAATACTGAACATGCCCCTGTCCACGTTCTGGGTGATAAGCTTTGGAACAAGGGTTGTTCAGTTCACCGCCTTTGCCTACCTCGGCTCCTTTTTCGGTAAACTTATTGGGCTGATATGATATTATATGGCATTTTTTGACATATGAGTAAATTATAGAAAAGTTTAAATTATTAGTATGATGAATCGCCAACATATCCGAAATTACATGAGAAAATATGGGGGGTGAACCCTTGAAGTCTAAAAAAATTTTAATTTATGTGCTTGCGATCTCAATTGTGCTTGTGGTATCGGGCTGTGTGGAATTCGTTCCGCCAACTCCGGCAAATAACACAGTAACGAACGCGAGTTTTATTGAGGTCAATGTTAGTGTTTCCGGGCTGGAAAAACCAGATGCATTCGTATTCAACTGGAACGGAACAGGCTACACCATATATGACTATTCTCTGGCACTGGCGATGAATTTCAACAACAATTCTCTGATTGGGGAGGATCAGTCAAATACTGTTGATATAAGCCGTTATGGAAGCTCCGGGAATATATATGGGGCTGTTCACGCGGATGGAAAGTATGGAAAGGCTCTTGAATTTGATGGGCAGAATGATTACGTTGAGGTGGTTAATGAAGGCAAAACAGGACTGATAGACACAGGCCTGAATGGAAATCTTACAATAATGGCGTGGATCAAAAAGCCTGCTCAAGATGGTCTGTTCGATACAATAGTGTCTACAGAAGCTTTCAGGTTTCAGATAGACAGCTCAAAGAGGATACACTGGGGCTGGACTGATGGCTCAAATCATGATTGGGTGAATAGCAATAGAAGTATAACTCTAAATGAGTGGCATCATGTTGTGGGAGTAAAAGAGGGCAATGTGATAAGATTCTACATTGATGGAAACCCCGCCGGTGAAGGAACCATTTCTTACACCAGATCCATATCCCACATGAGGATAAGAAAGGATGGGCTATCAGGGATAGGTTGGATTGATTATTTTGATGGAATAATCGATGATGTCATGATATACAATCGGGCACTCTCTCAGGACGAGGTTTTACTTCATTACAGAAGCACTTTCTGCTAGAAGAATGATACAGCAGGATATTTCTATGCCAATATGACCGATCTGAAAAATGGCACATACTGTTTCTCAGCGGTAGCTTACATCATGGAGGACATCTATCCAACAGAGACAAGATGTTTGACAGTTGGGGAGATCCAACAGCCTGCCAGGAAACCAAAACCCCACGCCAGACCCTTCATGATCGAAAGCAAATACTTCAGGGCAGAGCAAAAAGGTCTGAGACAGAGAATCCCGATCAACCAGACAGCAGAATTCGGAATCTGGCTCAAAAATCTCGATGACAAAAAAATGACAATAGAAATGAAGGCAATACAGAGCAAATCCACCCCGGGAAATATCTCGATCAACGTAACGCCACAGATCAATCTAAACCCCATGGAAGAAACCACGGTTCCGGTAAAAATAACCCCATATGAAAAAGGCAGTTACATCGTTACAGTAACAGTGACGTGCCCGGATGCACCCTACAATAAATACGAGCTCACCTTTGTTGTGGATGCATATTGAATTTTATTTTTTATCAATTTTTTTAAGCGGAGAATACTTTATTTTTACTTTATCTACTTCATTCACTCTGAATTGATATATCAGAGACTCAGTCGAACTTACCGAAAGATAGATATAGAAATTCCTGAAACTCTCAAACCGTTGCGCCGATAGTCTAGCTGGTCAGGACTAGGGCCTTCCAAGCCCTCGACCCGGGTTCAAATCCCGGTCGGCGCATTTTGTCCCTTATTCTGAATGGTTATGCATCTCTTTTCTCCATTTTGGAAATATGATACATATAATGGGCAAACTTAGAAATAAGAATCTGAACGATCATATTTTCAGAGAATTTCGCATTAATCAGACCATAATCCCCCCACCAGAGAAAATTAATAACTATGAGATATTAAGAGTACCGATTAAAAGAGGTAATCTTTTTACGCCTGAATAAGACCATTTCAGATTACTCTTCAAGTTTGTTACCATTGATGGTAAAACAATTGAACAGTCATACTTTTTATAAGAAACAGATCTTTCAGAAACGCATGCAACAGACTGGAAATTGATATAATTGAAGTAGATTCATTTGCATATTTGCAAAATATTATTCAATGGATGTGTTGCATATTCTGTTTG
>WAJW01000072.1 GCA_015523685.1 Archaeoglobaceae archaeon | reverse complement strand
TTTCCTGAAAAAGCTCCCTGATCTCACCAAGGGTTTTTTCAACTTCAACTCCCAGAGCCTCTGGAAGATTTGAGTCAGGATCTGCATCTACCGCGAGAACCCTCTTTCCCGTCTCAGATGCGAATTTCACGAGGAGGGCTGAGATAACAGTCTTTCCTGTGCCACCCTTACCGCTCACCGCAACACTTGCCAACTTCTTACACCCCGATACATCAGCTATCCTTTTTTGAGACAACAATTTTTTCAATGTTTATTTTCGCATTTTTTATAACGAGCTTGATCCCTCCACCCGATACAGGGTTCATAACGGGCTGTGGTGTAAACACAGGAATCTGACCCGGCTGGATCTGCTGCATTGCGGGTGTTTCCTGTACTTTTCCTGTCTCTGCCGGGGCCTCAATCGGAGCCTCTTCCTCTTTTTCCTCAACCCATCCGTCTGTTATCTTTGCACCATCGATATCTCTGACCACCCCGGTAACCACTGGATGATTCACCTTTTTGAGAAATTCTTTAAGCTCGTCGATTGTTCCTGCATCCTCTTCGGTGGCAATTTTGTCCTTCATCTCATCAGGAATGAACTCAAGAACCCTCTCTTTCAGAGATTTTGGCATCCATACAGTTCTTTTCCATCCCCCATCGGCCTGAATGAACTTTGGAGATTTGAAATATCCAATTCCTATGCCCAGGAATCCAACCACCTGTTTTCCGCCACCTGTCTGACCAGCCATGGTGGAGAATGTCAGGCCATTTGGTGCGGGCTCATCGTAACCTCTGTGAACCCATCCAATTCCATCCACCTCTGGCATATAGAATCCTATAACCTCAAAGCAACCACAGGATGTATGAGGAAACTCGAAAAATGAATGGAGCTTTATTCTGTCGTACTCTCCACCCGATCTCTCCTTTGCAAATTCGTTTACACCCGTATATTCTCCTCCTATTTCATCCACCAGCTCTCCCTTGGGTATGGGAGCATTCGGTCCTTCTGGATCAACCTTTGCGGAGGCTCTACCATCAAACCATGTTATCGCTCCACAGAGGGAAACCCTGTCGGGGGCAATAACGCATACATTGGTGGGGGCAAAGCTCTGGCAGAGGGTACAGCTGTAAAACTCCTCAACATCTTCATCGTGCAGACTCAGAGTTCTGAGATCCCTCTCCTCATAGATTTTCATTGTTTCCTGCAATCTTTTCTCAACCTCTTCCCTGTCTGTTATGTATGTCGCATCTATCTTTTCTATGAAGGGAAGTTCATTCTTGAACAGCATCATGGTTGCCTTGGCAATTTGTTCGAATGAATTAAGGCCTTTTTTCACCGCGGATTTACTTATTCTTATCCATATGTCATACCTCTGGTTGAGATGCATGTACCCCTCTATGTAGTTCTGGAAGTCGTGATTCCTTCGCTCTACCACAGGCTCAAGATCCTTTTCAACCTGTTTACCAGCGATTCTGTAAATCATTGCATACGGATAGGCCTTTCCCTCCTCCATCTCGCTTATATCCGGTCCGATAAGTGTAAAGTTCATGTCCTCAATCTCATCCGGAGATGCGGAGATAACAAGCTCAAAACCGGGCTGGGTGGGGCCACCAAGCTCCACATACATATCCTGTTTTCTTATCCTCTCTCCTTCGTACATCGGGGATATATCGAATGGAAATTCCATTTCACTCACCTCCAATAAGATTAATAATTTCATCGAGCATCCTGTAATGAAGTTCCTTGTTCCTTGTCAGGTTCGTGAAGCTGAATTTTGCATGTGGTTGATAGAACTGATCAATTGAGATGGTGGTCACCTTTGAGAAGTGTTTGAGGGCAGAAAGCATCCTTGATAGATAGTAGGGAATGAAACCCAGAAAGAGAACCACATCATACTTCCCGTTTCCATCAAATCCCTGCCATTCATCATCCAGCATGTACTGGGTGAAGTGATGAAGGGTGTATGAAACCGTAAGTGGCTCCACACCCCTCTCTATCAAAGGTTTGCTTGACCCACCTGTTGCAATTATTTTCAATCCCTTTTCGTAGAACTTAACCGCATAATCGACGAGTTCAGGTTCTTTAAGCAGATACCCTCCAGTAACAAGGACTGGATTTTTAGCCCTCTTTATCTGCCTTGCAATGACCTCGGGTTTAACCGCCTGAGCTTCCCTTGAGACCTGAACATCCGCTATGTCAAATCTCTTTGCTATGGGATACTTCTCCTCCTTTTTTACCTGAGCCATACCATCACTTCCTTGAGTATTTCTCAAATACTTCCTCAACAAGCGTCGGGTTGAATCCTGGATCAAGTGGTCGGATCGGGCCTTCAAGGATCTTCTTCTTTTCCCAGTCTATCTTCCACCCATGTTCATCTTCCAGAATCTTGAGAAGCTCGTCCTTTGTTCTTAGTGGCAGGTCAGCCTCACTTCTCACGTATATGGGCCAGTCATCCGGATATCTGCCGAGATACTTCTTGCTGAGTTCAAGGTAGTGGGTGAGTTTTATCTGCCTTCCCATTCCGGTATCGTTTGGCCTTATTGTGAGCTTGGCAAGCTGAACAATTGCCTCCTCTTTTGTTTCAACAGAAATCAGAAGAGCATCTGGGGCGGGTTCGATGTATGTTTTCTCTCCCGTTTTGATGTCGTAAACCCACCACTTTTCTTTCTTCCATGGCTTTCCTATGTAGGCCCTTCTGTACTTTGTCCCATGAGGCCCGACAACAACCGGAACACCAAGCCTGTTGAAGCCTGTTGCAATGCTCGCAGCCTTGTGGCTGTAAGGGCCCCATGAAAACCCGACTGCCCCGATTCTGTTCAGAGCATAATCTGCAATCTCAGCATAGTTGCCCCGGAGGGGTCTCATGGCAAATATATTAGCAATTTTTATTGCAGCACCAGCTATGTGGCTGTCAGCAACACACGCTCCCACATTTACAAGGCCACCAGCATCGAAGTTTCCGGGGTACTTCTCGTATAGCGTTTTTCCCTCTTCATCCTTGAGCATTCCTATGTCCATGGCATGGCATCCGGACGTTACAACTATGTATTTTCTCCTCAGAAATTCCTCGATTATCTCTCTCAGATCGTCCTTGAGGTCGGGATAGTTAACACATCCCACTGGGGCTATTACCCCGGGAATCTGTCCGAAAACGATTGGCTGACCAACCTTTCTGATCTCGGTGTCCTGAATTGGACCTCTGCCAACTCTCATCATTCCTGTTTTTGCGTACAGATTCTGAAGGTTCGACTGCATTATAACATTGATTATCTTTATTTTCTTCGGGCATGCCTGTTCGCATTTCATGCATGCGATACATCTGTCTTCAAGCTCCGCAAGTTTGCTGATATCTCCGGTTTTCTGGGCGTGCGCCATCCCCTGATCAATTCTGAGGCTGTGAGGGCAGGTGAAAACACAGTTCATGCACTGGGTACATTTCGCTATCTCCTCTCTGAATTCATCATCGCTTTTGAAAAATAGCTTTGTTCTGTCCTTTTTCCTGAAAACTTCTTCTGCAACAATAGGTGCAACCTGACCGATTTTCTCTGGATCGCTCAGGAATACACCCGGGACTTCACCATTGATGAGAGCGGAAACGATTTTTTCAACAGGCCAGTCTGTTGCATCAGGCAGACCTCTCATGGCAGCATCACTGGTTGCAATTAGCGGTATTCCCATCAGACTGCATGCTTCAAGAAGATCCGCCCTTATACACTGCTCATCACTTATAACAATATCAGGCAGACCTGCCCTTATAACTCTCAGCTGGTAGCTTATGGGGCCGAAAACCTTTGCCCTGGCATTGTATCTTGTCATATCATGGACAGTACAGCAAAGCCCAGTTATCTCAAATTCATCAAGCCTTCCCTGCTCTTCCAGATAATCCATGACAGGTCTGGCATACATAACGTTATGGCCCACAACTACAATAACCGGTTTTGTCCTGTCCACAACACCGAATCCCGCATCAACAAGTGGAGTATCGGGTTCTGCCTTTGGATAGTTGAAGGCAACTATCTGGGCTATATCTGCCACTTCCATGCCTATATGATCGCACATGCTCACATGCATGGCCTTGCTCTCGTAATCAATCAGGCTCTCCTCGTTCCCTATATGTGTGGAATGAAGAACCTTAACAATCTCCCTTTCGGCCCATTCCAAAGCAACCTTGAGGTCTCCGAGGGTTCTCGGTCTAACACCTATTATCGTTCTTATGTTCGGAGCCTCAACGTTCACGTCCGGGCCGAGATCTATGGGTGTATCTTCACCAAATTGCTCAATAACATAATCGAGCATGTGCCTGGCATGTGCTGTATGCGCTGCTGCACCGATACTGCATGCTATGGTAACGAGCCTTGCCTTGGCTGTTTTCAAATCAATTCCACATGCCCCTCTCTTGTTGGATGAAAGGTCACATGGACCCATCGTACACAGGGTACAGAAATCCTGCATGGGGGCATAAAATGGTTCATATCTCTCCAGTAGTGTGTGATCCCACTTTCGAAGATCCGCTATTCCCGGCATTGGTGTAGGCCCTACAGGTTCGTCCCACTCCTCCCCCTCTTCCAGAATTTTTCCTATTGTAATCTGAACGTTTTTCAATTCATCAAGAACGAAACTACCCTTAAGGTTCAGTGCCATTTACATACCTCCTTTTCTGCTCACAAATACAAAATATAAAAAGATTTTTGAGATAATCCGAATTATAAATCATTTCTTTTCGAACTTCCTCAGGATTTCATCCAGTTTCGTCGGATTTCCTTCCACCTTTTTTATTTTTGCGTTAAATCTCTTAAAATCGTCCATTGTCGAAACCTGAGATGCGTAGATGCTGTTGAAGATCATTGCTCCGCCTTCGGGAGCGGTGTCGTCGGTTTTCACCTTCATTCTGATGGCTTTACCATCTCTGGAAATTTCCACTGTGTCACCTTCAGAGAGATCAAAATCTTTCAGATCTTCTTTTCTGAAAAAAATCGATGAACTCAGCTCTATATATCCTTCATCTCTTTTCCCGTGATCGGCCCTCTCCATCTGAAACGCGTTTCTTACGACAACCACCTTGATGTCAAATTCGGGACTTTTTATAAATTTACTGAAGTCAAATGACGTTTATACCCCCTCCATCAATCTTTCGAGTATGTAAACATCGTTCAGTTCCTCCTCCTTTTCAGGTTTAAATTCAATCTCTACCCCATCAATTCTTTTCATTGTTCCCCCCGTTTCCAGCCCTGAATATGATGAGGGGATGACGACATCTGCAATTTCGGTGGTCAGGGTCTCTCTCGGGTCAACGACAATCAATTTTGATCTTCCAAGAGAGGATGATATATCGTAGGGCAGAGAGGACACGGGGTCTGAACCAATCACAACGACCACATCATTCTTCCCGCTTTTTACGATGGAGGAGAAGGAATATTCGGGATCGGATCTACCATCTCTGAAGCTGTATCTGTTGATCTCTCCTGTTCTTTCGTACAGTGTCTCGTTGAACCCCCTCATGTTGGGATGACAGCCCATGGGAATAAAGTAAAATTCTGAGACCTGATTTAGTTCTTTCATCAAATCCCGCAACAGGTTCAGATTTTTCAGCCCGTATCGCAATCCAAGACCACCTATTATCACTCCAAATTCACTCTTCTTTATTCTGTTAACGAGCTCTGCCGAATCTTTGAGATACGCGGATGGAGTCTCACCCCTCAGAAGTGTAATAAGGGCATTCATGAAGTCATCATCATCCCTTACAATCACCTTTTTTCTGGCGAGAGAAGATGTGTGGCTGTCTCTTACATCTATTACAGCCAGATATCTGTCCTCTTCCCAGCCCTTCTGTCTGAACTTTCCTCTGGGATAATACGTGAATCTGGACATGTGCCGTGGGTGCGAGTGGAAGGGATCGGCACCCCAGTAGATCGTCATGTCTGCCTTTTCCCTGACCTCATCCAGAGTTGTTGAAGGGACCTCTCCTTTAAGAATCATCTCCACGAAGGGTCCCATGCAGTATGTTGATGAATCATCCAGATAAGCTTCAACTTTTTCTGCCATTTTTATTGCAAGAGACTGGGCTTCAATCGTTGTTGTATCAAGTCCGTAAATTACGGGAGATTCTGCAGACTGTATTAGCTCTGAAGCTGTCTTGATCGCTTTTTCAACGGTCGAATCGTTTCCATCCACTCTTGCTTTCGCCCTGTTTCCATTGAGGTTTCTTATCAGGGAAGACCCTCTGAGACAGGCGTTAAGGACTCTTCCATCCTTGATTTCAATATCCTCGCACAGACATGCACATCCCGTACAGATCATTCTATCCCTCTATACAAACTCAATGGCTCTGGTTGGACATGTAACTATGCACCCATTACATAAAACCCTGTTCTTCCCGAACCTTCTGCACGTTTCGAGGTTGTACGATTGGACCTTTCCATCAATGATTTTAAGAATAACTCTATCGCTTTTAGGGCCGAGACCTATGGCACTTCCTTTCGGGTCTTCCGAAACGTTTACCGGGCATGCGACAACACAGTTGCCACATCCCACGCACCTCTCGGGATGGATTATCATTCCCGTTTCTGTTGCACTTTCAAGGGGTTTAAGCAGTTCTTCGAGTTCTTTTCTCTGTCTCTCGTATTTCTGATCTTCATATAGTGGTTTACATTCTTCAAGGTCTCTCTCTCGTGAAACAAGCTTGAAGGCAAAGGACATGCACGTTTGCTCACCACACTTTTTGCAGTTGGTCTTCGGAAGGAGCTGATAGATGTTCATGGGGCTCAGTTCAGACATAACAGGGGTAGTTCTGTCCTATATTTAATAAAAACCTTTTGGGCTGGTGGAATTTTAGTTCAAAAAGTTATTAATTAAATATTAGGATTGGTACACTGATTTTCAGGTTTTGATCTGTTAATTATATAATCTTAAAGATGGGGTGTAATTCTGATAATGATGTAAGGTTATCACACAATTTTTAGTGTTTTTAAAAAATAAAAAGGGTATAGGGATGTTACCTCTGTATCAGTCCCGCCTCCCGGATTTGAACCGGGGACAACGCGGTTTCCGCGCGGTGTTCCTGCCTGTAGCAGGATCGCACTACAGCCGCGCGCTCTGGCCAGTCTGAGCTAAGGCGGGTCAGGGGATTGTATAATGATTGGTTTTAAATCTTTTTCGGTTGATGCCGTGAGGCCAGTTCTTTTATTTTGTGGTTTGACTCGGACTATTTTTCCTTTTAACAGAGTAATATAGGTGGATAGACC
>WAJW01000071.1 GCA_015523685.1 Archaeoglobaceae archaeon | reverse complement strand
CCATCCATGCAGGGATTGTTATCGGTGGATCGCAGGATTTCATTGGAGAGTGAAGAGAATTTTCCATAAGCTTTTTTATTGAGGGCAGATCATGGAGAAATTCCCCGAAAAGCAGTTCTGGAGGTGCTGAGTCGAGACCTATCACGAAAACCCTCTCAATATTCAAAGAGACCACCCGTATTTGATCTTATAATATCAAGAGCCATCTCAACATCCTTCCTGCTACAGATGCATCCCAGAACCTCTCTCTTCCCACCTGAGTTAAGGCCCATGGATCTCATTCTCTGTATTATGTCAACGATCGGGATTTTCCCTGTCATCTCCGGAGATATTCTGAAATAAACCTGTGCCATGCCTCTGAAATTCTTATTAACCAGAAGAACAGCTCTATTTCCCATTTCCCACACCATCTTTCTTCCAATCATGGATATTATGTTGTAATCGCTCTCGAATTCAAAATATGATGTATTTTCAGACCCGATGGTATCAAGAATCATGTCGATCTCGGATTCTATCCTCTCAAGATTACGGTTTAATTCCGGATCATTCAGAATTTCCTCTGGAGTACTTTGAATTACCTTCAGAACCATTTCCTCAACCTCTTTCCTCATTCCCATAATGGAAGGGGTATCCAGAAGTCTGGAGATCATAAGAGCAGAGTTCTCATCGATATCCTCCCTTTTCAATAAATCCACAAGTTTATTCCCGTATTCCGTCTTGAAAACCCTCAACCCATTGTCTCCCACTGCTCCAATGGCAGTGAGATGATTCCATATTCCGGTGTATTCAGATACAACCCATGATGCAGATGGCACCGATCTTTTTTCAGTGACTGCGGGATTGACATATTCAACACCCTCTATCCCGGATTGCAGATGATGATCCAGAAACAGAACCATTCCATTCATGACCCTAACCCCATCGGGCATATTCAGATCGATTATTACTGTTTTTTCTGCTTTTTGGGAGATTTCTATTATCCTGCTGTCAAATTCAAATATTCCGGGCTCGGGAGAGAGATTGACCCAGCTCTCATCCACCTCCTCAAGATGCATTGCATAAATTCCTGCAGAACATATACCATCCGAATCCCAGTGATGCACAATGGCAATCATGTTACTCAACGAATGGATTTTTGAAACCGAGTATTATCTCGGCCACTTCCGGCCTCATCATCTCTCTGGGGGGGATTTTACCACTTGCAAGCATCTCCCTGATTTTCGTTCCGCTTGGAGGAATGATGTCATCTCCTTCGTGGGGACACACATGTTCGTTCACGTAACCATAGCATTTCTTGCAGTAATAGAATCTCCTGAAGAATACCGGGGTTATGCCCAGATCCGGGAACTCACCAAATATCTCCTGTGCATCGTACGGGCCATAGAAATCACCAACTCCCGCATGATCTCTTCCCACTATGAAATGAGTGCAACCGAAGTTTTTCCGAACAATTGCATGAAATACGGCCTCTCTCGGGCCCGCATATCGCATTTCCGTTCTCAAAATCGATAAAACCGCTTTTTCTTTTAGATAATATCTATCTATCAGTGCCTCATAGGCCTTCAGAATAACCTCGTCCCTGAAATCTCCCTTCTTTTTCCTTCCTATGACAGGATTTATGAAAAGTCCATCCACAAAGGTCAGGGCGGTTTTCTGCACATACTCATGGCCGAGATGGGGAGCATTTCTCGTCTGAAATCCCACAACCGTTCTCCATCCGAGTTCCTTAAAGAGGATCCTTGTTTCAACTGGCCTGAGGGTGTATCTCTCAAATGGGTTTTCTATTCCTTCCATAAACTCTATTTTCCCGCCAAGAAGGAGGTCACCCATTGATAATGTCTTCTTAACCCCTGGATGGGATGGATCCGATGTTCTGAAAACTTTCAATGCATGTTCCTTTCTGTCCAATTTAAAAAGGTCTTCCAGTTCCATCAGGGCAACCGGTGTTTTCCCTCTTTTCAGGAGTAAAGTATCTCCTGCCCTTAACTCCATTTTTAAAAATTCTTCACCATTCATATCGAGTACAACTGGAATTGTCCATGGGACATCATTTTCAAGCCTCATTGTGTCCAGAACGAGTCTGTAGTCATTTTCGGACATGAACCCCTCAAGAGGGCTGAAAACACCGTATGCAATATTTTCAAGATCCACAGCGATGTCATCAGAGATCTCAATACTGGGAATATCAGAAATCTCCCCTTTGATCTTCTTCCTCCTGGTCTCATCCATAACCCTGTCTACCAGAGTGCCTCCATGAGCCCGGGGAAGCATCCGGACACCTCAATCCAGATAGCCCAAAGCCCTCAATCTCTCCTTTACCTTCTCTTCCTCCTCCTTGCTGAATACCTCTTCCTTCTCCTCCTCTTCGAGACTTGCGAGGACCTCTCTCAGAACGTACGTCACATAATCCGATACAGAGGTGAAGCCTGTGCCTTCGATTCTCTCCTTTATCTTTTCATAAAGCTGTACGGGAATGCTCACGGTCGTGTATTTTCTCTCCTTATCATCACCCATGGTATCACCTTAATGCCATTTAATTAAATGTAATTAAAAAATTTTTCGATTGAGGACTGATAAAGGAAAGCCTATTTATTTTAATTTCATCGTTCAATTTACAGGCTTAAGAGGTGTATATTTGAAGGTTGCCAGAAAAGTTGCAAGGAACTCAATTTATAAGGTTCTTGGAGTACTCACAGGCAGTATTTCTGGTCTTCTGCTCTCCATATATCTTGCAAGAACCCTCAGGCCAGAACAGTTCGGGATTTACAGCCTGGCCCTATCCGTCGGAATGATAAGCGTGGCCCTCTCCAACATGGGGATTGACGGTGCAGTTGTCAGATACACCTCATATTTTCATGGTAAGGGAAATCTTAAAGCTCTCAGAGGGCATTTCAGGTATTTTCTCAGGATAAAGTCAGTACTCGCTCTGACAATTTCTCTCATACTTATTTTCCTTTCGAAAGAACTCGCGTTATTTTTCAACAATGAAATGCTGACATTACCCTTTGTATTTGCTGGTTTAAGTGTTCTTTTTGCATCTCTGATGAACACATTCAATTCATTTTTTGCCGGTCTTCAGGATTTTAAGTACGTATTCATAAAGCAGGTGACCTACGAATCGGGTAGATGGGTCTTCATAGTCCCGCTCTCATACCTGTTTCTTGCAACCGGTGCAATGGCGGGAATTGCATCTGCATATCTCCTCACCTTCATAGCACTGGTTTTTATAGCACTGTACAGATTCAGAGAGTTCCTGATAGGTGAGGCAGAAGAGAGGGGGGAAAGGGTAACCGCCTTTATGGGTTACATGACTATCGCGGGCATTTCCGGGATTGTTTTTACCTACGTGGACAGCATAATGATAGGGTACTTCATTGACACGACTCACGTGGGATTTTACAGGGCGGGATACACCATTGTATTCGCCGTCATCGGACTGTTGACAATGGCCGATGTGCTGTTTCCGGTCTTCACGCAACTTGAAGGTGAGGACCTTTTGAATGCCATCAGAAGACTTCTCAGGTATACATCAGCAATTGCATTTCCCTCAGCTTTCGCTCTTGCCTTTCTTTCCGGAAATATAATCAGGGTCATCTACAGGGCAGATTTTGCACCCGCTTCTGTGCCAATGGCAATTCTCTCCCTCATCCTCATCCCGGCATCGTTCAACTTTCTTTCAGGAGTTTTTAACGCCAAAGAAGTTCCGCAATATACGGCATTAGTGGTAACCCTGAGCATGATTCTGAACGTAATACTGAACTATTTTCTGATCCAGATTGCTGGAATTGCAGGAGCGGCAATTGCCACATCCATTTCCAGGACTTTTGCCATAATTCTGACAATCTATCTGCTGTACAGAGTTCTCAAACTTAAAATCCCGGTTCTGACAATTCTAAAGCCCGCACTCTGTTCCATTGCCATGCTAATACTTCTCGCCCTTTTCCCGAAACCTGGAAATTTACCCACTGGATTAATTGAGGTGGGGACGGCATTCATTTTTTACACCATTTTGCTATTTGCCATTCGAGGGTTGACTCTTGATGACATAAGATACCTCATGAGAGCATTTGACCTGAGAGGATGAAAATCGAGAATAGTCTTTCAAACACCTCTCTTGCAAAACCGAGACCCAGATAGAAAAACTTCTCAACATTCCATAGCATGATATCCGAAATTCCCGGCTGTAATGTGCTGTTATCCAAGAAAAAATCTGAACTGGAATCGGTTTCGTATCTGCCAAGATATGGCGAATACGTTCTGACGTGAATCCCATGATCGCTGAACTCAAGTATCCTCAACCATCCGTTTCCGCCGTTATCACGTGTCTGATAATTTGCAAGTAACTGATGAACGACCCTGCCATCAATTCTATCAGATCTTCTCGCCTCTCCATGCGCGTGTCCGCAGAGAACAAGAAAGACGTTATGGTTGGGACCAACGAGCTTTTCCCATATGAAGGATGTGTCCCCCATTCCATGAACATCCCTGATTCCATGGGTATTTAAATAACCATGTGTCACAACAATCGCCTTTCTGTTGCTGTATCGCTTTAAAACACCGTTCGACCATCTTATCTCATCATACTGTGGATTCCACCCGAGATTCACGACAATGAAATTCTCACCACCTCCAGAGAAAAACTGATAACTGCATCTGTTTCCATTGTAACTCCCTCCCCAGTAGGTGAAGTTCTCGTATCTCTTCGAAGGGAAATACTTTGAGTAGAGAACCCCATCGTCATGGTTACCGGGGAGGATGCTGTATGGAATCACACCATCGAGATGGCTTATTATCCCGCTTATTCTCCTCCACTGTGTCTCATTATCCTTATCCTGAACAAGATCACCCAGAAAGATTACGAACCTTATGTTCATCCTTTCCCTGTTCTCAAGAACCCACCGGATCTGAGTTTGAAGGATTTCAGGATGTTTCTCTGCGTAGTGCTGTATGTCCGGTAAAACAACTACGGAAAAGGACTGATTCGCAGAAACAGGAAGGGTAAGGAGAGTTGTGAGAATGAAAACCCCGGCAATAACCAGAACCTTTCCTTTCACACTCGGATATCATTTTAAGGTCATTTAATACATTTTCCCTGTGATAGGAAGGATTGTCCATATCTGTTTTGAAGGACCATGCATAATCTCAGAGATGATGAGCCATAGACCAATTAAGTGAGAACTCACTCTACCGTTACACTCTTTGCGAGATTTCTCGGCCTGTCGATCTCGCAACCCCTCGCTTTCGCGGTATAATATGCGAGAAGCTGTAGCACGATCGAATAGGTTATGGGGGCAAGGATGCTTCTTGTTGATGGTATTCTTATAACACGATCCACGTACTTCTCAACCTCCGTGTCATTCTCATCAGCAAGGGCGATTACGGGTGAATCTCTGGCCTTCATCTCCTTTATGTTACTGAGCATTATGCTGTAGCTATCATCAGGAATCAGGATTGCTATAACGGGTGTTCTTTCACCCAGAAGAGCGAATGGCCCATGTTTCAGCTCTCCCGCAGGGTAACCTTCTGCATGGATATAGGAGATCTCTTTCATCTTCAGAGCACCCTCAAGGGCAACAGGGTATCCATAGCCCCTCCCAACGTACATCATGTTTTCGTACTCTGAAATCCACTCAGATAAACTGGCAATCTCACTTTCATACTGGAAAATGCTCTGAACAGTCCCGGGAAGCATTTTAAGTTCATCAATCAGCTTTCTTTTTTCGGACAGAGGAATTGAGGAAAGTTCTATGGCAATTAAATACAGAACCACAAGCTGAGCAATGAAAGATTTTGTCGCAGCCACACTTATTTCCGGCCCCGCTCTTGAATAAATCACGTAATCAGCCACTCTCGTTGCAGAACTTCCCAGAACATTTGTTATTGCAAGAACCTTTGAACCCATTTTTTTGGCCCTTTTCATGGCTTCAAGGGTATCCGCAGTCTCTCCCGACTGTGTGATTCCCATAACAAGAGAGTTTCTCTGTAAAAAAGATCCATAAACGAACTCAGATGCATACTCAACCCTGACTGGAATCTGGGCAAGATTTTCAAAAACATATCTCCCGACCAGACCTGCATGATAGGATGTTCCGCATGCCACAACCGTGATGGCATCGACCTCTTCAGCAAAACTCACGTCAAGTTCTATATCCCGGGGCACATACTCCGCCAGATTATTTTCAATCACTCCGGGAGCTTCATGGATTTCTTTAAGCATAAAGTGCTCATATCCACCCTTTTCTGCATCTTCTATGCTCCATGGGATCGATTCAACAGATCTCGTGGTCTCCTTTCCATTCCAGATGGAGTAGCCATCTTTCTTTAACTCAATCACGTCCCCATCATCGAGATAAACGACCCTGTTAGTGTAATCGAGCAATGCAGGAACATCGGAGGCAATTATGAGCTCTTCATCCCCCACACCCAGAATCAGGGGGCTCTTATACCTGCAGGCTACGAGACTTTCGCCTTCCGAATGGATGGCAACAATTGCATAACTGCCATTCAACCTTTTGATTGCCCTTATTACAGCGGTTTTCAGATCTCCTGAATAGTTTTCTTCGATCAGATGGGCTATCACCTCTGTATCGGTATCTGACCTGAATACATGCCCCCTATCGCTCAGTTCCTCTTTTAGGGTCTGAAAATTGGAAATTATTCCATTATGCACCACAGCAAGTTTTCCAGTGCAATCGGTATGGGGATGGGCATTTTTTTCTGAAGGTTTCCCATGAGTCGCCCATCTGGTATGGCCGATTCCCATGTTTCCGGAAAAATGTCCGGTAAAATCTGCAGAGCCTATATTTCCCACACTCCTGAAGATTTTCAGTTCATTTCCATCCCTGACTGCAAGACCCCAGGAATCATATCCCCTGTATTCAAGCCTCTTCAGGGAGGAGATTATAACTTCCTCCGCTTTTCTGAAACCACAGTACCCGACGATACCGCACATCTACAACACCCTGGAGCCTTCAGGTATGATGCCTTTCAGGACCTTCAACGGGAAGATTTCAGAGCCATTTCCAACCATCGTTCCTGGCATGCAAACAACCTTTGCCCCGATCCTGCAATTTTCACCTATAAAACCACCAGTTTCCACCCTGTGAACCTCATTTCCCAGGTTTATTTCGGTCAGATCACAGATTGATATGAATCCCGGAGATATGTTCACATTTCCATCTATAACGGAGCACTCAACATGAGACCCGGAACCAACATTTACGTGATTGCCAACAACACTGTTTGAGATGGTGGAAAAAGCCCCTATTTTCGTTCCATGTCCTATCGATACGGGGCCGTCTATAACAACATCCGGGCCTATCTCACAGTTTTCACCGATCACAACAGGTCCTGAAATGTACGATCCGCTCTTCACAACTGTCCCCTTTCCAATGAGAACATCCCCCGCAATACTGACATTTTTTTCCACAATCCCTGATACCCTCTTACCTCTGTGTTTCAGAGCCAGGTCATTCACCCTGAGTATGTCCCATGGATAAACAATATCCAGCCACAACCCTTCTGTTTCCACAGCCTCAAACTCAAAATTGTCCTCTATCATTCTGTTTATTACCGAAGTCAGGTCGGCCTCTTCTTTGATATAGTCGTAAACAGATGCATCAAGGAGATATATACCCGTGTTCACAAGATAGCTGACTTCTTCTTCGGGCTTTTCAATTATGGATTTAACATTCCCCTTTTCCTTTATCAGTACCCCGTATTTTGAGACCTCATTGAATTTTTTATAGACAATCACATGAGTGCCTTCAAGAGCGCATTCCACCGTTATGGCATCAATTATATTATCCCCCGGTACAACAAGAAATCTATCTCCAGATAGCTTTTCAGCCTGTTTTAATGCATGAGCGGTTCCGAGCTGTTGATGCTGAACCACATACTCAATCTCGACTCCATACTCTTTCCCATCTCCAAAATAATCAATTATTCTCTCCTTTCTGTATCCAACCACCAGAACGATTTTTCTGATTCCTGCCCCTTTAAGTGCCTCGATAACATACTGGAGAACGGGTTTGTTCCCCACTTCGATCATAACCTTCGGTTTTGTTGCCGTGAAGGGCATCAGCCTCTGCCCCTCTCCAGCTGCAAGAACTATGGCTTTCATTCAAACACCCTCTCAATAAACTCTTGAATATGGCTCAACATACCCATCTGCAACAGCTCCGGGACCTATATAAACCCCGTTTCCAATAAGAGACCCGACATTTATGCAGGCATTGATTCCCGTTTTCACGTCATCACCTATAATTGCCCCGAGTTTTTTTCTGCCGGTATCAATCATCCTGTTTTTTATGTGTACCGCTATGCTTTTCTCATCCAGTCTCAGATTGGCTATCTTAGTTCCCGCTCCAAGATTGCAGTTCTCCCCGATAACAGAATCACCAACGTAGTTGTGATGGGGAATTTTTGTGCGGTTCATTATGATGGAATTCTTAATCTCTACCGAAGACCCGATATGGCAATCGTCGCCTATGGATGTGTATGGCCTTATGTAACAGTTTGGCCCTATTTCACAATTGCTCCCGATCATTACAGGTCCGATGATATAACTTCCCGCCCTTATCAGAGTGCCTTCTCCCACCATAACCTTACCTCTGAGAATAGCCCCTTCTTCCACCTCTCCCTCTACTCCACCCTCACATCTCTCCAGCATGATCCTGTTTGCTTCAAGCATGTCCCACGGATAGCCCACATCGATCCATTCACCGATGGCGATGGCCTTGAATCTCACTCCATCTTTCACGGCAATGGATATTGTGTCCGTGATTTCGTATTCCCCCCTTGCTGAAAGCCGTGTCATATCGAGGTATTCTGCAATTTTACCTGAAAAAACATAAATTCCTGCATTGATAAGGTTTGATACAGGTTTTTTTGGTTTTTCGATTATTTTGCTAACATATCCATCTTCCAGAACAACCACACCGTAATCCCATGGATTCTCCACTCTCTTCACAGCAATTACGTTGTTTTCTTCTTTAATCAGTCTTTTCAGGTCTCCGAAATCAACAATAGCATCACCATTAAGCATAAGGAACCTGTCCCCGAGGAGATGTCTGGCACTTTTCAATGCGTGGGCGGTTCCGAGCTGGGGGTTCTGTCTTGCATATCTTACTCTGACCCCATTAAACTCTGTCCCGAAATAATCTCTTATGGTCTTCTCCCTGTAACCCACCACAAGAATGACCTCTTCTATTCCCGCCTTACTCAGGTTGTCAATGAGATGATGAAGGATAGGTTTATTCGCAACGGGAAGCATTACCTTGGGTCTTGTAAATGACAGTGGCCTCATTCTCGTGCCTTCTCCTGCTGAAAGAATTACCGCCTGCATCCAAGCAACCTCTTTATCTCATCCTCCACAGATCTTCTTGCCTTAAAACCAATAAGTCTTTCTGCTTCGGTGGTATCAACTTCAAAATTTTCTGTGTGTGTTTCATCCCCCCGTGGATTGTCAACCAGCTCGATCTTTACTTCTCTTTCGGAGAATTTCTTTACAAGCTCAGCAATGTCCAGGACGGAAAGACACTCACCACCGGCCACCGGCACGATATTGAATCCTTCAGGAAAATCTTTCACTGCAAGGGTATATGCATCAATAACGTCAAGAACATGCACAAAATCTCTTGCCTGAGTCCCGGGTTTATGAACCGTCAGATTCTCTCCATTTCTCGCTCTTTCAGTGAAGATGTTTATGACCGTATTCTTTGTTATATCTTTACCATCAAGCTCGTATTCTCCGTAGAGGTTTGATTTCATGAATACAAGTGCATTGAAACCACCTTTCGCAAACCTCTCTACAATCACCTCTCCCATCCATTTCGTGAATCCATATAGATTCAATGGGTCCCTTGGATGATCTGCTCTGATGGGAATGATCTGAGGATTTCCTATTACGGCCATTGATGATGGAAATATGAGATCTATGCCATACTTTCTGCAAACCCAGGCAATATTTCCGGTTCCCACAATATTAACCTCGTATGCCATATCAGGATGCAGGTTGCAGTCCACAACTCCAGAAAGAGCAGCCAGATGGATTATGATATCACATTCTCTGAAAATTCTCTCCATTTTTTCCCTGTTTCTCACATCAGCCCATGTTATCCTCTCATCATGAATCTTCTTTACCTGTGAATTGTAGTTATTATCCACCAGCGTAACCTGATATCCTGACTCAATGAGACTGGCTGAGAGTCCTGCACCGACATAACCACCCGCACCCGTAATTCCAACTTTCATGAACTTACCTCCTGTAACTTCTCAAATGAGAAAGTTTTTCATACAGATCTCTGATTCCTGTTTCAAGATTGTAATCTGTTTTGAAACCTGTTTTTTTGATCCTGGAAAAATCAACATGATAGCTGAATTCGGGTTTTCGATTGCCATTGTATATTATCCTGCAATTCGGATTAACGATCTTTGTTATCTTTTCTGCCAGTTCTCCTATGGTGAAGTTCTCACCCCCCACATTGTAGATCTCACCGGGCTTTCCATTCTCCTCGAAAAAAAGAAATGCCTTTGCCACATCTTTTACATGTACAAATGGTCTCCAGTTACTGCCGTCTCCAAAAACAGTCAAAGGATATCCCAGAATTCCTCTGAGAGTGAAGTAATTGGCAACGAGGTTGAATCTGACTCCCGGACTGTATCCGTAAACCGAAGCGAGTCTCAAAATCTTTACATCCAGTCCGTAATTCCTGTGATACTCAAGACAGGCCTGCTCAGCCCTGAGCTTTGATCTGGAATATGAATTCAGAGGATTCACCTCTGATTCTTCAGTCAGATTCTTGCCGGTACCATAGATATTGCATGTGGATGCGAAAATAAGCCTTATATCATGTTTTCTGGCCAGCTCAAGCAGATTGATAGTTCCATTATAATTAACATCCCATACATCCTCAGCCACATCGTCCATCATTCCCGGAGCTGTCGGGAGTTTTGCGGCAAGATGAAAAACGGTTTCCACATCTCTGAGTGAGCCTTCAAGTTCATCAACTTTCCTCACATCCCCCCATATAAATTCAGTCTTTTTATCGAGAAACATAAGGTTAACAGGGCTCGATCCTGAAAGATTGTCAAGGATTCTGAACCTTCTGCCCTCAGATATCAGCAGCTCCGAAATTGCACTTCCGATGTATCCGTTTCCTCCAGTAATCAGTATCATTTTCCACCAAGAAGGTCCTTCGGAAGAAATCTGTCCCTGTATGCCTCTATGACTTTTTTCCTTCCCTCCAGAGTGGAGAATATATCTCTTATTGCTCCTTTCAGATCTCTCAACCTGCCCATGAGTTTTTTAAAGTTATCATTCTCTATGAGCATCTCATGATCCTCTCTCTCCACCCTCGGATTGGGAACATGCCTTATCTCAACTTCAAGCCCTATCTCTTCCATTGCCGCATCCCTTATCATTTCTGCGAGATCCACTATTCTGACAGCGCCTATGGTCTGGTTATAAACCTCAAATCCCTTCCCATCCCTTTTAGCGAGTTCAACGAATGATTCAACACAGTCCTCAAGGGTCACGAACGGTTTACCCTGAAGACCTTTTCCATACACTGTAATCGGATATCCGATCAGCGCCTGTGCACAGAATCTATGCGTGACAACTCCAAAATAAAAATCAAAATCAAATCTTGTGGATAACTCATCTCTTGCCTCTTCTGTTGTTGCCCCGGTCACTATCGCCACCCTCACATCGGATATGTTCAGCCCCCACTGCCTGTGAGCAAGCCACATGTTGTTTATATCATTGCATTTACTCATGTGGTAAAAACTTCCCGCCATATGAGGATGGGGGACTAAATCTCTCCTGCCCCTGTATTCGATCTCAAAAAATCCTTCAGGTATTGGATATTCAGGTGCTCCATAAACCCCGGTTGTTGTCGCCGAGATAAAATGTGTCTCAGTAAGATTGTTCTCCTTCAATGCCCAGAGCAGGTTAAGAGTTGAAACATTGTTGTTGTATTGAGTATAAACAGCCTTATCCCAGCTGATCTGTGAATAAGGCGCAGACGGCTGTGCTGCCAGATGTATGATCGTATCTGGCTGATAAACTCTTATAAATGTTTCAACGGTCTTTCTATGAGTTAGATCACCCTCCATAAGTGAGACGTTCCCGTAGCTCTCATTCAGCCTCTTCTTTCTTTCACAGGGGGAGAGAACTGGAATTGCCGAAACAGAACCTATTTCTTCCACCCATTTTCTCCTTGCAAAATTGTCTATTCCGACGATCCTCTCATCTGGAAACTCTTCTGCAAGTTTAAGCAGTACAGGCCATCCCACATATCCATCTGCTCCTGTCACGATTATCATGCGTTTCTCCTCCTTACTACTATCAGTGGTAACATACTATAAAAAATTTTCATGGTTTAAGGCCTACCCAATAGCTTCTGAATACCACCGTGGATAGCAGGAATCCCAGGATAACATTTATGGCAACACCTGCAGTAAATGCCAGAAACGGCTTCATACCTGAAGATGTGAACTCTCTGAATCTTGAGGTCAGTCCTATGCTGAAGAATGTGAATATGAATGTCCACGATCTCAGTGTCTTGATGGGGGTTATTAGCATTGGTTTGAGAAGGGAGTTGTACTCTGTGAGTGTGTAACCTGAGGAGATGAGGGTTATCACAAGGGATGCCACAAGGAATCCGAGAACAAATTTTGGAAATCTGTACCAGATCTCAACCGGTTCCGGCCTGTTATTTCTGCTTTCCCACCTTGTTATCGCTATCAAAGCCATAATGAAGGCCCAGAGACCTATCCAGATATCTCTGCCCAGAACTTTCATCAATGTGAAGGCCCATATGGCCTGATCCTCGCCGAAACCGTAGTGAGATTCGTACATGCTTCCATACTGTGTTGCTGCAGCAAATCCTGCGGCATCTGCAAACTCAGATGTGCCTATCCATGCCCCAGCCACCCCCGGATGAAGAGCCAGGATATCCGCCACGAACGGCAGAACAAAAATGAACACCATAGCCCAGATGATCACAACGGTTATTGCCATGGAAACGTGTTCTTTCTTGGCTTTCACTGCTGCAGCCATTGCTATTGCTGCTGAGACACCACACACCGCTCCACCTGCTCCAAGACATGCTGAAAACCTTCTGTCTATGTGGAAAAGTCTTGTCGCTGCAATGTAAATAACAAGAAATGTTGTTACAGCAACTACTGTAGCCTGAACAAATGAGACTGGCCCTGCATATGTAATCAGGGAAAAGGGAAGTGTGGCACCGAGAAGCACTATACCTGTCTTTATGTAATACTCGACCCTGAATCCAGAATCCATCCATCGGGGGAGAGGAATCAGATTTCCCACCAGAAGACCTACAATGAGGGAAACAAGTGGTGCTTCAAGATTGAGAGATGTGAATACCTTCCATCTGCTCAGAACAGCGATTACAAGGGCAAGAACATATACAAATGTGAACGAGGGTATGTATTCTCTCGCTCTGAATCCCATGAGATAGCTGCTGATTGTAAATGCGGATAACCACATGATGTACTGTGCAATATACCACTCCCAGTTATTCATGAAATGCAGTGTGACGGTTTCAAAATCCGTCCATTTCGGAGGATATACTGCTATCTGCTTTATTGTTGCACCACTGTAGAAAATCAGTATTGCCATGGCTATTATTCCAAGCCCGAGCCATACAGCCCACCAGTCCTCCTTTTTCCACATGCTTTCATACTTCATATGGTATCACCCAATTCAAATTGTTACTACTTAAAGAAGTAACTAAATGTATTTATATTTTTTTGTTTTAGAACATTATGTGAATGTCGAAAAAATCCTTGAAGAGCTTGGATTGAGCAGTTATCAGGCAAAAGCACTTTTAGCTCTGATGAAACATGGAGAGGCCAAAGCTTCAGAAATAAGTGAGCTGAGTGGAGTCCCGAGAGCCAAGGTATATTCGGTTCTGGATCAGCTTGCTGATATGGGACATGTCGATAAGATCCCTGGCAGGCCAGTCAGGTATCGTGCCAAGAGTCCGGATAAAATAGTTGAAAGACTGAAATATAACACACTTCTTGAGTATCACAAAAGGTTGAACACATTAGAGAATGTGGAGAAAGAACTGGTTGAGAGGCTCGAATCCATATACAGTCCTGCAGAGGTCAGAACGAGGGAGCTCATAAGGGTTGTGAGGGTTGGGGAGCCATCTGAAAGGGAGACAAGGATCCTGTACAGCCAGGCGAGATCGGAAATAAATATAATTTCAAAGAGCTTTGAATACTACCCGAAGGTCAGAACTGAGCTTATCGAGGCGGACAGGAGAGGTGTCAAAATAAAGATTCTCCTTCTTGGCGAGGAGTTTTTAGATGACAGGAGCAGTGCAGTACAGACTGAGATCCTCAGGATTGTCAGATCCGACATTGAATCTGAAATAAAGTTAAGCAGGACGATGCTTCCTTTGAGGGGTACGATAATAGATCCGAGTTATGAATACAAAACAGGAAAGGCCATTTTTGTGGTTGAAGATACTGAAATACCCCTGTACCTGAGGGATGCTGCTGTTACGGAAAATCCAAGTCTTGTTGCAGGGATGAAGAAATATTTTGATCTGATATGGGATTATGAGGCAGAATAAAAAATTATGAACCGGACAGTCTGAGGAGGATACCTGAGAATTAAAGTGTCCTCATTTTCCTTAAAAATAGGATGGCAATCTGCACCATCAGTCCTCTACATCAATTTTAAAATTCTTAACAACCTCTTTAACGAATAGAAAGTGTCGGTCTTTTGTAACAACCTTTAAACCTTTATTTATGGCAATTGCCGAAATTATCACATCCACGGCTGGAATCGGTTTTCCAATTTTTAGAAGATCAGTAGAAATCTCCAGAGCTAAATTGTAGTCCAGTTCTGATGGGAGCAGAACTTTGAGATTAAGTTCCAGCACTTTTGGAAATTCTATGAGGTTGAAAATTGTTGTGTAACCCTGTATTTTCCTGTTCTTCCTGTAGAAATCAATCAGTTTGTTCGTATCGTAGAGAGTCTTCTCCATTCGGTATCACACATTTTTCTGTAACCTTCAATGGCTTTATCAGGTTCCAGCTCATCCAGACTCTTTTTGAAATTTTTGCCAAGCTTTTTCAAAATCTCTTCTGTGGTAAATTCAGTTTTTCCCTCTTCCAACCTGTTCAGGTAATCAACTATCGCCTTTCTTGCAACCTCACTCCACTTGATCTCGCTGTACTTTTTCATCTTCCTGTAGATGTCATTCGGTATCGATAGTGTAATATTGGGCATACACATATTTATGTGAATAAAGTATTTATGTTTTTGCCTCGCTATCTGGAAATGCCCAAAATCTATACAGGATTGATAGCAAAGCTCTGGAATCACAGAAAAGAGCTGAATATCAGTGAAGATATAATAAAGAATCTTTCGAGACTACAGGGTTTGCGTGAAAGCGGTGACCACAGTGGTACCTTCAGTTACCAACGATGATCTAAGATTGATAGAGATCGTGTTAAGATATCTGAAGGAGATACTGTGAGCATTCTGAACTTAAAAATCAAAATAGGAGAAACTCCAAAAATGTTGAAAAATCCTCGATCTCATACGCTCAAAAGTTAAAATTAAGGCACCTGAAGTCCATGTTTTTGGCTCAGTTGTAGATGGTTCTGCATTATATTGAGAATCGGATCTGGACTGGTATTTTCTTGTACCAGATGAACCTTTTAGACTCGGAAGAGTGGTTTCAGGCTCTTGTAAATCTTTCTTTAGCGTTTTAAAATACATCTCTGACCAATACCTGGGGAATAAATCATGGCGAAAAACCGCCTTTATGATAAAAATTATTAGGTTTCAGGATAGGTTGTTGAATTATGAAGGAAGAGGTGAAACTCTACATAGAAAGGGCAGAAAAATTCAGAGAAAATGCAGAATTCAACTTTAAAAATGGAGATTATGATATAGCAATGTTTCATATCGAACATGCCATGCAACTTCTGATAAAGGGCAAGTTACTTGACATGAGAGGTTATTTTGAGAGAACACACAGTCTGAGAAGACTTCTAACAGAATTGAAAGATAAAAAGGAGATAAGAGAGTTTCTGAAAAATTACAGAACAGCCCTCAGAGATCTTGAAAGAGCCTATATAACATCCAGATACTACTTCGAAGAGTTTTTTAAAGAGGAAGTGGAACAGGCCTTTGAAGCACTGGATGTGCTGGAGAGAATATTATGGAAAGAATAGAGTATTTCAACAATGTTATGAAATACGCTGATGAGATAAAGAGGGTGGTATCAGAATACCTGAGCGAATTCCAGATCTATGTTTTTGGTTCTGCTGTCACCAGAGATTTTTCTCCCGGTCTGAGCGATATAGATGTTGCAATTGTTTCAGATGAATTCGAAGATAGAGAGAAGAAACTGAAAGTTTATGATGTTCTATTCGAAAGATATTTTGAATCTCCATTTGAATTTCATCTACTCTCAAAGAAAAGATGGGAGTTCTATCTCAGATTTATTGAAGATGACTTCATAAAAATTCAATAATTCTCTGCGTATTCACCACTTTTTTGTTTAACGTTTCGGATAAATCAGAGAGAATAAAAAATTGGAATTAATGTAGAATTTGATGAATAAACTGGT
>WAJW01000070.1 GCA_015523685.1 Archaeoglobaceae archaeon | reverse complement strand
TTCTTCCCGGGGTCAACCATCTTAACGTTGTTTCCCGGTTCAGGCCCTTCAAAGAGGAATATTCTCCCTCCATACATCGACTCTCCCGTCATATCGCCAGCTTTACCGAGCAGGATTATGGTTCCTCCGAGCATCATCTTTCCACAGAGCATTCCAGCCTTACCTTCCACAACAACGATGCCTCCTTTCAATCCAAGTCCCACTCTCGATCCAGAATTGCCCCTTACGATCACCTCTCCATTTATCATAGATGGAGCTATGTTACTGCCTGTGTTACCCTTCACGATTATCCTGCCACCGTGCATGTTATCTCCTAAATACCATCCCGTATCCCTCTCAATTATCAGTTCGGGCCCATTCATGAATCCGCCGGTGTAGTATCCTGTACTCCCTTCAAAAAATACTCTCCCCTTTCCGGTGAGTTTTATTCCCAGATTGTGCTTTGCTTTTGGATTTTTAACAGTAACATCCTCTCCTTTATCAAGGTATTTCTGTATCTCCCGGTTTATCTCTCTCGGGGAAAGTCCATTTGCATCTATCTCTGCCATACCATCACCCTTCCAGGATCCATCTCCTCCGAGTACGCCTCAGGTGCCAGAGGAGAAAAGCACACCTGTTCTGTTCCAAAAAGGATCATCTCATCATCCTCATGGACATATACCGGTTTTATCCCGAGCCGATCCCTGACGATTCCAATCTTCTCGGGAGTTGACGCAGCATACGTGAACACTCCGTCAAAATCCTCAATTGATCTTTCAAGTGCCTCCTCAAAACTCCATCCGTCTCTGGTCATGTGATATCCGATATAGTGGGCAATGATCTCCGAATCGTTGAATGTTTTGAAAACAACTCCTTTCCTTTCAAGCTTCCTTCTCATATTGAAATAATTTGTCAGCTGACCGTTGTGAACGATTGCAAGTTCAGGCATGAGATACGTTGTGAACGGGTGTGCAAAGTTTATGTTCTCCACACTCTCAGTCGCGAGTCTGACGTGACCTATTCCCTGATACCCGCTGAATTCAACATCTCTGTAGTGATTCATAATGTCCTCAGCGGAGCCCATGTCTTTAAGTATCCTGAGTTTTCGTCCAAAGCTGTGGATGCATAGAGAAGGGTTCCTGTCTATCGCCAGATAAGCCTCAGGAATCTTTGAATCATCGTCCATATCCACATCAAACCACAGAAGATAACTGCCCGCCCTTGTTTTTCTCAACCTCTTATCCCTTACTTCGGCGAATTTCTCCACGATGTTTCTTGCAGTCTCAACATCCTTTTCCCTGAAGCAGTTTATTGAGAGCCTCAGGATCTCGTTCTCTTCATATACCGCTATGCCGGTGGAGTCCTTTCCTCTGTGTACCATCATCCTGAGCATCTCAAATAGCTCACTGCCGATATTGGCATTTCCTTTCTTGAACATCAATCCGGAAATTCCACACATTTGTTACCCTCACAGATGCCACATATACTCCTGTTTCTCCCAGTCGGTTACGTGGTCTTCAAATCTCGCAAGCTCAAATCTTTTCACCGCGATGAACCCCTTCAGGTATTCTTTTCCTAAAATATCCCTGCAGAATTTGCTCTTTTCCGCAAGATCGAGGGCTTCTCCAAGACTCTGGGGAAATATCTCCCCTTCCACCGCATAGGCATTGCCCTCGAATGGGTCTCCGGGATCAATTCCTTTTTCAATACCCCTCAATCCTGATCCAAAGAGCAGTGCGAAGGTTATGTAGGGATTCGCACCAGCATCTGCAAGCCTGTTCTCAACCCTTGTTCCGGATTTTCTTTCAGGTGGGATTCTTATATATGTCGTTCTGTTATCCAGCCCCCAGAACAGGGTGTAAGGTGCGAATGTCATTGGTTTAAGCCTTTTGTAGGAATTCACTGTTGGGCACAGGAATGCCGTTATTTCCCTTGCATATTTCATCTGGCCTCCGATAAACTTGTAGGCAAGGTCGCTCAATCCATATCTGTCCTTCTCATCATAGAAAAGATTGGTTCCATCCCCTGCAAGACTCTGGTGGACGTGGAAGCTGTTTCCTGCATGTTCGGTGAATGGTTTTGGCATGAAAGTGGCAAGCAAACCCTCATTGTAGGCGATCTCCTTTACAGCACTCTTGAATGTGAAAGCATTGTCCCCTGCTCTGAGAAGATCACTGTGTTTTATATTCACCTCATACTGGCTGGGGGAAAACTCATGGTTTGAGGCGAGGATATCTATACCCATGCTGAAAAGGTTCTCCTTTATCTTTCTCAGAACGCGCTTTGGATCCACTATACTTCCTGTAGTGTACACCATGGAAGGTCTGTTGAAGTAGGGCGAGTCGTTCTCCAGGAGATAGAATTCAAGCTCGCCTGCAGCCACGGGTGTGTACTTTGAGTTCTCTGCAACCTCTCTGAGCACTCTTCTCGAACATGCACTCAATGGTTTTCCATCCATGTAGAGGTCACATATCACCTTGGCGGTGTCGGGTTGCCAGGGCAAAACTGAAAATGTTGAGAGATCAGGTTTTGCAATCATGTCCTTGAAATCAACCTCCTCCCCGTATCCGGTATCATCAACAACGTTCCCCTGAAGGTCAAGGGTGAATGTGGGAACAGCAAACTGGATTCCCTCTTCAAGCCTCTCCTCAATTCCTGAAGTAACGGGTATCTCCTTGCTTCTGCAGATCCCGTGGAAGTCGCAAAATTCAAATCTGACAAACCTTATATTATCCTCTTTAATTCTGGAGACAACATCCTGCATTTCGATAATCGCCACCTCCCATTTAAATCTTGAATGAAGAACAAATAATCATGACGGTTTACATGTAAACTCAGAATCGGGAAAGAACAGACCCCATGGATTCGATAAGGTTGAGGAGTTTTCTGCCCTCGTCCTCACTCAACCTGACGTTGTATGATACGGGGGGTATGAATATCCAAACAAATGATGAGGAGTACGGGACTATCGTTATTCTTACCTTTCCCTTCTCACCTTTCACCCTTACCTCTTCTATATCGATATCGTGAAGTGCGGATATGATGTCTGACTGAGCGTTGAGAATCTCGGCAATCCTTCCAGATCCATGGAATCTGACGCCCTTTTTTGAAATGAAACCCTCCACACGGAGTTCTGCAGATCCTTCCAGTTCTGAATCCAGATATGCCTCAATTACGGTCAGGTATATCCTCGCAAGCAGCTTTTTAACTATCCTCTGTTTGATCAATACCTCTTTTACGTTCTTCTTCCCCCTGAATTTTGCAAAATCCTTTCCCTCCTCAACCATCTCCAGATTATCAAAAAAAACTTTCATATTCTCTTTGATATGATTGAAGGCCTTCTTCTGCATTTTTTCCATCAGTGACATTCTGTTCACTCAGCCTTTTTTATTATCCCGCTCATCAACCCTCCAATATCTTTCAGAGGCGGGCCTATCGTTATCCCTCTACCCTTTTCCATTTCAAGAATCCTTATCCTCCTTTCATGATCTCCAAATCTGTTTTTCATCACTGCCAGCGTCTTTATAATCTCTCCCTCCATTTCCATGTGTCTGCCGAGGATAATGTAATCCGAGAAATAGCTTATCCCGCCTGTAAACTGAAATACATCCATCGCCTCAGCTGATTCATGAATCTGAATGAAAACTATTCCAAGGTCCTTAAGCTGTGAACAGAGCAGTTGCAGCACTCTTATCAGTTCTGATCTGGAAAAAGACATTTTATCAAGGGCGTTTATCGGGTCTATGGCTATAATAGATGGGGATAACTCCCTTACGTCCTCAATCACCATTTTGTAGAAATGGCCTATGTTCATTCCATAGGGTGATGTTTCCCTCACAACAATTCTTGAGGGCCTGTAACCAAACAGTTCTGAATACCTTGTATTTATTTCATTCTCCTTCTCCTCAAATGAATATATTACCCCGGTCTCTCCTCTCCTGTCGTTCTCCATGAGTATCTGCAATGTAAGGTTCGTCTTACCCACCCCGCTCTTTCCAGCAATCATAACTTCCGAGCCTCTCTGTATGCCTCCCCCGATAAGCGAATCGAGATTTTCATTTCCGGTGGAGATTGTATCTCTGCCATTTCTGTAATCATCAAGGAACCTTATGATGGGCCATATCACTATACCTCTGTCCGTTATATCAAAGTAATGTCTCCCCAGATGAACCCTTCCTCCCCTGTATTTCACAACACTGATCGTCCTGAATATCTCACCATCTTCCCTCTCTCTTTTCTCAAGAATAAATTCCCCGCTCGTCAGATAACTTATCATTCCCTTTTCAGGCTCGTCCCGCATTTCTTCAGAGATAATTGTTGTTATGCCGTTCTTCGTGAGAAAATTGATTATTGAGGATACTATTCTCCTGTATATGGACAGATCTTTCGTGAAATCTCTCAGAACTCCAATGCCATCGATGAATACTCTGCTCGCCTCGGGTAGCTCCCTTACAGAGGTTATAGAAGTTATGAACTCATGTATCTCACCGAAAGAACTGTAATCAAAATATTCGGGGAGGTCTGCATTTTTCATTGTCCTGTCAACATATACGAAATTTGGATTTTCAATATTCCACCCAAATTTATCTGCCTGAAGTTTCAGTTCTTCCATGGATTGCTCAAAGGATATGTAAAGGCATCTTTCCCCTTTTATGGCACCCTCCATAAGAAACTGAAGACCGAATATGGTTTTACCGCTTCCGGGGCCACCTTTTATCAGGTATACCCATCCTTTCTCAATTCCCCCGTTCAGGATTTCATCGAATCCGGGTATGCCCGTGCTGATTTTCATGGACGGGTATTAACAGTTCAAAATATAAAAAAATTTAGCAGATATCACCCGGGTTGGATTCAAAACCCGGCAATCTTTTTTTAAATCAATCTGAACGCTAGTATGATATTTAAGGAAGGTGATATTTTAACCATAATGGCAACCCACACCCGGACTGATCTTTTCACTTTAGCACAATTTCCCATCGGCAATATCAGGAATGGCACATCGATTAATATGAATGGCAGGATCTGGTTTAAGAGATTTCAGTGTTTTATGGAATATCTGGGATAACATTCCTCTGTATTTTCGTTTTTTATCTTCTTTATCGAAACTCGTTATGCAACCAGCCATAAAATGTATGCATGGAGGAGGTTTAAGAGGTTGTAAGGTGTTTAATCGCATGGGTATGAGTGAATCACATCTCGCTTACGCAGGGGATTTTTCAAGCACGGTAAGATTGAAAGCTAAAATGATAAAGGAGATTTAAAACACAAGGATACCTTTACAAGAAAATGAGCGTTGAGGAATTGCCGGATTAACAGGAGTTAGCACAGCAACATGTTATTTATGGCTGAAAGGTTCGGTGTCCGATGACGCTGAAGAGACCCTGCCTCTACACTCTGTGAAGGATATGCCCGCACCTGCGAACATGCATGTAGCTGAGATCGAGATCAAACCAGACGCCATCTCCAAAAAATTGTAATGGTTCTTGACGATT
>WAJW01000069.1 GCA_015523685.1 Archaeoglobaceae archaeon | reverse complement strand
ATCTCTTTCTTTGCAAGCAAGGCTTTCAATTCGGGACATCCAGAAATGGGATCTCCGGGCTTTTCTGACGTCAGAACGTTCACGTTGGCGCTCTCCCATCCATGAGGTATGTTTATAACCCCCGGAGCTATGCTGTCAGTTACCCTCGCCCTTATTTCAATTTCTCCCCTCTCTGTCTTTATTATTACCATGTCTCCATCTCTGATTCCATAATCCTCTGCGGTCTCTGGACTTATCTCAACGAAAGCCTCTGGCTGGAGTTTTCTGAGTTTATCAACATTTCTAAGCTGAGAGTGAGTAAAGGCCACGTGTCTTGCACCAGTTGTCAGGATAAGGGGATATTCCCTCGATTTCTCTGAAAAGGGATTTTCAGTGGGCTCCTTAAATTCAGGTATGGGATCGTATCCAAGATCTTTCAGGGTATCGGAATAAAGCTCAACCTTTCCACTTGGAGTTCTGAATCCCCGCTCCCTGTACTCTCCATATTTAACCTTACCTGTCCACAGTCCTCCGGGATATCTTTCCACCAGATCTCTTACAGTAAGCCCTGTAGGTTCAAGTACGTGGTCAAGCATTTCTTCCACCGTGTTCCAGGGGAAGTATTTTCTGTATCCCATTCTTCTGGCAAGCTCGAGCCAGAACTCAACATCTGACTTGCTATCTCCTAAAGGCTCAACAACCTTCTTCCTGAGTATCATGTATGGTATGCCAAAGATAACACTGTAGTAGTCACACAGCTCAACTCTTTCAAGAAATGTAACAGCAGGAAGGAAGAGATCAGCGTATTTCGCTGTCTCTGTCATAAACAGATCCATCACAGCAAGAAATTCAACTTTTTCCAGTGCAGATCTCATCCTTTTTGAATTTGGCCAGGTTAAAACCGGATTTGATCCTGCTATAAAAAGTGATTTCACTGGATACGGCTTTTCTTCAAGGATAGCATCATACAGGTACATTCCCTGACCCTCTCCAAGGTGAGTTTGCCAGATTTGATAAAAAAGTGGATGCTCTTTGATCCCAAGTGGTATGTCATCCAGAAGTTCGGGAAGTCTCAGCGAATTTACATGAACCCTTCCAGCCCTCACAAACCCGCCTTTGACGTCTATGTTTCCTGTTAAGGCGTGAAGCATGGCAACCGCTCTGGCATTCTGAACCCCGGTAGGTACCTGATCCAGAGCATTCACTCCCTGGGCTATGCATGCGGGCTTTGTTGTTGCAAATGTTACGGCTATATCTTCTATCATTTCCCTGTCAACCCATGTTAACTCAGCTACTTTTTCAAGAGATATCTCTGAGATATGTTTCTTAAGCTGTTCAAATCCATAACAGTATTCTGAGACGAATTTTTTATCATAGATGTCCTTTTCTACTATCACCTTCATCAATCCGAGGGCAAGGAGTGTATCCGTTCCCGGCCTTATTCTTGCATGGATATCAGCCATTTCCGCAACCCTTGTTTTTCTCGGATCTATTACAATTATCCTTGCCCCCCTCTTTCTTGCTCTCTCGATCATCCATGCAAGAGGTGGTTTTGATGCATGAGGATTGTGGGCCCACACCACTATACACTTTGAGTTTTCAACATCCGCGACAGGGAATTTCCCGAGGGTGAGTATGTAACCGATGATCTCATGCCTGTAGCACATGCTTTCAGGGGAGAAGCAGTTTGGAGAGCCATATACGTCCATAAATCTCCTGATAAGCCCAACAGTTGAAGATCCCCCAAGCAGTATTGGCATCCCTATTATTGTGGCGAAGGATTTAGCAGAGTATTTCTCCTTCACTTCCTGAAGATTATTTTCAACCATTTCAAACGCGGTATCCCAGTCTATTTTTTTCCACTTGCCATTTTCTTTTTTCATTGGAGTTGTAATTCTCTCCTTTGAGTAGAGGTAATCCACCGCTGCTGAGCCTTTTGGGCATATTCTGCCTTTATTGAGCGGGTGTTCCTTGCTTCCTCTGACTCTGACAACTCTATCTCCTTCAACATACGCATCAATTCCACAGCCCCATGCACACAGCTCACAGGCAGTTTTCACGATATTCATATTTATACCTCCTTTTTCCATTTATTCTTTGATTATCTCAACGACGCCATTGTCTCCATCTACTCGTATTTTTTGCCCATCTTTAATCTTCTTAGTTGCGTTCCAAGTCCCTACTACTGCAGGTATCCCATATTCCCTCGCTGTAATCGCTGCGTGGGTTAACATACCTCCCGAATCTGTTACTACACCTTTGATCCTTGGAAAAATTGCTGTCCAAGCAGGACTTGTATATGGGCAGACCAGTATCTCTCCGGGTTTTACTCTTTCTAGATGACTAAAAGATGTTACAACTCTTGCTGTTCCTTCTACAACACCGGGAGAGCCTGGAAAACCTCTTATCACCTCTGCAACCTCTTCTTTAGTTTTCCATCGTCTAAGTACATCGGTAGTTATTCCCATAATTTTAATTAAAATCGGATCTTCTATGGTATCAGGAACATTTCCCATAAATAAGGGAGTCTCTACCTCATGGAGCTTTTTCCAGGTAAACTTTCTGTCTTCTATAATTGGTGGAGCATCAAGTCTCCAATAGAATATTCCTGTTTTTTCATCTTTCGACAGGTCATCAATAATCCATAGTAACTCTTGGAAGGTTAAAAAGAATACGTCTTCTTCATTCTTAAGAATTCCCACATCAACCAATCTCTTTCCGACTTTCAGTAACACTAATCTGACAATACTTGTTGTTCCTTGTTCTATGTAGAAATTGTGATCTTCATTAAAAATATACATTCTTTGAATGAGATTCAGAAATTTCAAAAATCTATCTCTTTCCTCTTCAGGAATCTTTTTTAATGCCTTTTTTATGGATTCCTCTCTAGATTTAACTGTTTTATCCCATTCCTCCTCTATATCGAGGGGCTGGTCTTTTCTCAGATTATTTTTTATTTCTGTAAGAACCGGTGTAGGGTCCTCTTTCCAACTAGGATATATATAATCAAACACCGCGGCTTGTGACCTTAAGCCAAACTCATTTAAAAAATCGTTTAATTCTTTTATCCACTCTTTTCCATTCTCTGTTTTCTCTAATTTCTCAAGAAGTTCGGTTGGATCGTCAGTTTCTAAGAATAGTTCTCTCAATCCTTTAGTCCATGCTAATTTTGTAAGATCCCATAGCCTCTTGTCTGTATCTTTCATTTTATGAGAAAAACCTTTTAGGAATTGTGTAAACTCTTGCTCATCAATACCATGATTGGAACAGTATTCTTCAAATGCCAAATAGAATGTATAAACAGGATACATTAGAGTGAAATGGATAACCCAGTGTTCCCTCTGAATCATCTCTAATTCTCGAAGATAATCAAATATCTCTGAATATGACGCATTTTCGATATCCCAATCCAAAACCCTCTTTAAATTATTGTCCATTTTAGATACGTACTTACTATATATATTATCCCAATTTTCTGAAAAATATTTTAGTCTCTTCTCAAATTCTTTTTTCCTTTCCTCACTCTCTTCCTCTGGAACTAATATAGGTCCAAAATAAACTCTCCCCATGTAAGTTTTGACAGAGATCCCATAAGTCTTTGGATGTTGAAACTCATTTAGTGAAGTGTATTGATACCCCCAGTCGTGATGTCTATTAAATAGGGAGGCGGCCATTGGAGTAACTGGATAAGGAGTATGCAAGTCATCTCTAAACCAAAATCTATTTAGGTCTTCTCTCCTTATTCTCTTTGTGTCCCAATCGTATGTTGGTTCCATATGGAAACTATTTTGATTGTTCAACATTTTCACCTCCATTATATACTTTGTTATATATAAAAAAGAATTACAAATTTTAGGGTCATTTTCCGGATCTGAATTTATTAACAAGTAATGCAAATAACCCAAATATTAAAATTAAAATTATAGATACCATTCTTGGATCCATTTTCACACCTCTGAAGTCTTTTCTCTTTTCTCTTTTTTTCTACCAATGGCTTTGTCAACATAATACCACAGTGTTGGAGATAGAAAAACCAGTATATATGCTTCTATAAGTAATTTGATCAATTCACCATAGCTCACCTCTATTCACCTCCACCAGCAACTTCAGGCTCTAGTTTTTTAAGTTCATGCCTAAAAGCAGGTTTACCCTCTGTTAATGCTGTTAAGATAATTCCAAGTACTATAGAAACTAGTAAAGCTGGATAAACAGGATTCACAGCAAACCATTGAGGAAGACCAATCCTTATCAAATACTGGGGTGCAAAACTTGATATAACTGTGACAATCCACGTTATGGGCACGGTTATCTTAAATGCAGTCGCACTCCCTTTCCATAGGTACGCCATATGTGCAAAGACGAACCCAGGAACTGCTAGAGAGAATGCCCATAATATCGTTGGTATAGCAGCAATGCCACCATAGAATGCCATTATTTCAAAACCTGCTATTATACCCAATATTACGATTAGTATTCTTGTTACATTTTCTAGCTCTCTCTCACTGGCCTTTGGATTAACGAAAGTACTCCACACATCATTAGTATAGACCATTGCAGGAGTACCTACTAACCAACCAGCAGTTGAAAGAATCTGAACCAGCATTGAAATTCCCCACAATGCAAGTATGACTCTTGGGATTAATGCAAGCTGAGGGCTTGTGAGCATTATAACTGATGACAACAGTGGTGCAGGAGCACCCTCAGGAATTGTGATAATTCCCTTCATCACAAGAACTAATGCAGCCAATCCGATCAGGGCATAAGGAACTGAACTTGTGAAATTAACTGCTACAGTTCCAAAAATGGCCTTTTTTAATGTCTTCTCATCTTTTGCAAATATAGCCGGATGGACTTGAGCCCCCCACCACGAAGCAATTGCCACAAGTATCAATGTAGGTATGACTGGATTTGCCAAAGGAGACAGATTTCTTCCTATAATTACATCCAGATTCGGGAATAAGCTTAAAAACTCAGGTTTAGTGGCTGCAAGAGTATTCACGATCTCACTCCAACCAACGCCGTGAGCCGCTAGGCCCATGGATAGGAATGCCACACCTAGCCAAGCCCCAACCAGCATCACTATTCCATTAACTAGATTCAAATAAGCCATTTGCCACATCCCAGCAAGAATTGTGTACGCAATAACAAATATAGCCGAGATAGCAACGAGGAGGGGGCCAGGTGGGATACCGGTTATCAGATACAGTATCACAGAAGTACCAAATGTCTCTAACGCACCAATTGTAAAAATAGACCCAAACATTCCAACACCGTATAACCCTCTTGATGTTCTATCAAACATATATTCGATTAGCTGGGTCTGGGTAGCTACTCTAAGCCTCCTAGATAT
>WAJW01000068.1 GCA_015523685.1 Archaeoglobaceae archaeon | reverse complement strand
GGATATCCGCATATGCTGGTGCAGTTGTCACAAAATCCGTCACACCAGAGAGAAGAGATGGCTACAGTACTCCCGTTATAACCCGGACTCATGGAGGTTTCATCAATGCAATAGGATTATCAAATCCCTCTGCTGAGCATTTCTCAGATGAGATCAAAAATTATGATGGTTCCGCCCCTCTCATCATAAGCCTTGCAGGGGATGCGAATTCCATTCCAGAACTGGTCAATTATTTTCCAGCATCTTCCGGATTTGAAATCAATCTGAGCTGTCCTCACGTTAAAGGTGCGGGGATGGAACTTGGGAGCGATCCTGAGATGGTAAAAAGGATCTGTAGAAATACGAAAAAAAATACCAGCAAACCGGTGTGGGTCAAATTATCCCCAAATGTCATGAACATATCTGAGATCGCGGTCAGTGCCGAAAAAGGAGGTGCAGATGCGGTTGTTGCTGTCAACACGTTGAGAGGGATGGCCATTGATGTGGAAACGGGACTACCGATTCTGAGCAATATATATGGCGGTGTTTCAGGAAAGGCCATAAAACCTGTAGCACTGAAATGCGTATATGACCTTTATGAGGTTTTATCGATTCCGGTCATCGGATGTGGAGGCGTTTCATCATGGAAGGATGCAATTGAGTTCATGCTTGCAGGGGCAACTGCTGTTCAGATAGGCTCCGCTATATCAAGGAATATCAGGATTTTCTGTGCGATTGAAGAAGGGATCAGGGACTATCTCCTGAGAAAAAAGATAACCCTCGATGAAATTGTCGGAATGGCGCACAGGAGGTGAGGTTGCTGTTTTTCACAGAAATAAGAAGGGTTATAAAAGAGGGCAGAAATACTGTGACAATCCAGTTTTCGAACGAGATAAAATCGATTCCCGGGCAGTTTGTCATGGTATACGTTCCAGGGTATGAGGAAATACCCCTGAGCCTCTCTTCAGAATCATCTGTTATGGTAAGGCCTGCTGGAATAACAACGAAAAGGCTTGCAGAAATGAAAAAAGGGGATGTTATAGGAATAAGAGGGCCTTACGGAAACGGATTTGAGATCAGTGGAAATAGATTTCTTCTGATTGCAGGAGGAATAGGCATAGCTCCTCTCAGATATCTGTGGGAAGATGTCAGTGGTGACCTTGTTCTTGCGTATGGAGAGAGGACGGGAGGGAACATTATCAATCTGGACTCCTTTGAGGGAGAGACATTTATCTTTACCGAGAACGGGAGTGCGGGGATTAAGGGAGTTGTCACTGACGTATTTGATCTCATAAATCCTTCTGAATTCGATCAGATCTTTGTCTGTGGGCCCGAACTGATGATGCCAAGGATCGTTGAAGTTCTGGAAAACCAAAATATTTTAAACAAAGCCCAGTTTTCAGTAGAGAGATATATAAAGTGTGGAATCGGCCTCTGCGGTTCATGCGGTATGGATCCCCATGGGTTGAGGGTATGCAAAGAGGGGCCCGTTTTAAAGGGAGAAATGCTTAAAAATAGTGAACTGGGGAGGTATTATCGTGATGCTTCGGGGTGGAGAAATGTATGGAAGGATTGAGCACAGAGGAGAGGTTTATCAGGGGATAATTCAGATAGATAAGGATATTTTAAAAATTGATGGAGAGAACTTCAGTATGGAAGAAATCAGATTCCTGCCACCTGTGGTGCCCTCCAAGATAGTCTGTGTGGGAGTCAATTATCTGGATCATGCTGGCGAAATGAAGCATGATATTCCGGAAGAGCCCATTATATTTCTGAAACCCCCATCTTCACTTGTGGGACATGGGGATTACATCATCCTTCCTGAGTGTTCGAACAGGGTGGACTATGAAGGAGAGCTTGCTGTTGTTATCGGAAAAAAGGGAAAGAATATACCTTCGGAGGAGTGGAGGGATTACGTAATGGGTTTCACATGCTTCAATGACGTTACCGCGAGAGACCTTCAGAGAAAGGATGGGCAGTGGACAAGGGGAAAGAGTTTCGATACCTTTGCTCCGGTGGGCCCGTGGATAACTTTCCCGGATAGCCTTGATCTGAGCATTGT
>WAJW01000067.1 GCA_015523685.1 Archaeoglobaceae archaeon | reverse complement strand
TTGAGAGATTGAAAGCGGAACTCTCTGAACTTGCCGAAAAGAATTTTGATGTGGAACTGATAATCGATAACTGAAACCTCAGGGAAAAAATGTTAAAATAAAGGTATTCAGGCCAGCTTGGGTATTATCTCACTGCCTATCAGTTTAATGGCATCTTTCTTGCTTGGCCCGATTGGACTTCCTGCAACAACCTGCGTAACTCCAATTTTCTTCAGCTCAATTACCTTTTCGGTTACCTCATCGGGTGAGCCCGCGATTGAGAATGCCTCAAGCATGTCGTCAGTCACAGCTTTCCCGACTCCAGGCCAGTCTCCTTTTGTGAATGCGTTATTGAGTGCCTCCCGAACCTTTGAAACATCTTCTAACGGTATACCATGCCTTTCAAATACCATGTCGGGACTTCCTGCCACGATGAATGCCACCACTATTTTTGCAGAATTTCTGGCTTTCTGGGCGTCATTATCAACGCTCATGGAAGTGTAAGCAACAACATCAAACTCGGTCTTTCCTGCTTTCTCCATCCCTTTCTTAACCTGGCTGACCGCAAATTCAAAATCCTTCGGGTGACTGGCATTTACAAGAACTCCATTTCCAAGCTGACCTGCCAGTTCGAGCATTTTGGCGCCCTGCGCACCTATGTATATCGGGACATCTCCTGCCTTGAAATCCAGTCTTGCACCCTGTATCCTGACAACCTTTCCATCATAGTTCACGCTCTTACCTTCAAGAAGCTGTCTTATAACCTCCACACTCTCTCTCATGTACGTGAGGGGTTTGTTCCACTGAATTCCAAGCTTTTCCAGTGTGGTTCTGTCACCCGCACCTATACCGAGCATTGCCCTGCCTCCCGATATCTCATTGATCGTGGCAATGGCAGATGCTGTCAGGGCCGGATGGATATGGTAGGGATTCGTCACTCCGGGACCAAGCTTTATCTCCGATGTTCTGCTTGCAACCATCGCAAGGGTTGCGTACACATTTCTGTTGTTATAATGATCCGTTATCCATACCGCCCCAAATCCATTTTCTTCGGCAAGCACACAGTAATCCACAAGTTTGCTTATCTCCATGTTCGGGACAAATTCGATTCCAAACATCATATCACCCTGTGAAAAAAGACGTGAGATATTAATAAGTTTGCCATATTCTTCATGAGAAATGATTAATTGTTATGTTGAAACAATAAAAATCCGACAGAATTTTAAACCATTCCTCTATCCATTAAATTGATGAAAATCAGACCACAGTGTGCATCATGTCTCCTTTCACGCGTGCACTACGAGGCTGGACTTTCGACAGACAATCAGAGGCTCATTGAGAGAGCGGTCAGGGAGGCCCTCAAAACCCTCAATGAAAATTTCAACTACGGCAGAATTGCTACTGAAGTTTCCACCGCAATACATAGAACCGTGTATGATGTACTCGGAGACCCAGACCCGTACAGAGAAATAAAAAGGAGGTCAAATAGAATCGCTCTTTCTCTCTATCCCTCAATTAAAAAAATCGTTCTGAACCACGAAGATCCCTTCAGGGCATCTGCAATAGCATCAATAGCGGGAAACTCATTTGATTATGGAGTTCTCGGATACAGAGTTGAGGAGGAAAACCTGAAGGACGCATTCACAACCGCACTGAAGAAAGGTCTCGCAATAGACCACCTCGACAGAATAGTGGATAAACTCCACGATGTGGTTTACATAACTGACAATTGCGGGGAGATAGTTTTTGATAAGCTCTTCATAGAACAGCTCAAGAAAAGAGGGGCGAGAATAACCCTCCTTGTTAAAGGACAACCTATCCTGACCGATGCAACGGAAGAGGATGTAAGAGAGGCGAGTCTCACAGAAGTGGTTGATGACGTGATCACCACAGGCACAAATGCCGTGGGAGTCAGCCCGGACGAAATGCCTGAAGAGAGCATGAGGAAATTAAAAAGAGCCTCGCTCATTATCGCCAAGGGTATGGCAAATTACGAATCCCTCTCGGATCGTGAATTCAACCCTGTCCTCTACATGCTCAGGGCAAAATGTGAGCCTGTCGCTGAATCCCTCGGTGTGAGAAAGGGAGATTTTGTCGCCATGCTTGCTCCTTAGCTCTTCTCCATAAGATTCTGAAGGAAATAATTGTAGAACTGCACAAGGGTACCGGAGCTGATAATTCCCAGAGAGTCAGAGGCTGATCTGAAAAAGAAAGTCATCGATATGAGATCATCAACGATGATTACACCATGTATTGCCTCAAATCTCATGGGCTTACCCGGTTTGAGAATCCTCACCTTCCCTCCACGCTGTTCTACGGGTTTCAGTGAGGTTGCAGTTTCCGGATTGGATATTATCTCGATCTCAACCCTCTCTGCCACCTCGGTGAGTTTCTCAAGAACCTCTTTCGGAATCCTGTTAACTCCGATCTTTATATTTTTTCTTGCCCCCTCAATCAATGACAGGAGCCTCTTCATCGTTAATTCTCCCTGTATAACCCATATCTCCTCTTTTCTCTCTTCAGACCTTCTCTCGACCGATTCGAATATCTCTGAAAGCTTACTCAGGTTCTCCTCTGCTTTCTCCTTGAGGTTTTCAACAATGTTTTTTACCGGAAGTGCCCTGAATCTCTGGGGTTTGGAGAAGGAGAGTTCAATGAAACCTCTTTTTCTCAGAGAATCTACAGATTCATACACTGATGTTCTCGGAACTCCGCTCAGCTCACTGATCTCTCTTGCTGTCATCTCCCCACCTTTAATCAGGGTGAGCAATACTCTCGACTCATAGTCGCTGAGCCCGAATTTTCTCAATATGTCTATTGCATCCACATGGGAATGTTTTATCGTAAACTATTTAAATCTGTTGTTGCATTCGCTACAACAGGTGAAACCATGAGAATGTGGAAGATCTCTCTGATAATTCTCATTCTTGCAATTCAGATCACTGCTGGAGCGTATATAGAAGGTGGGCCAGAATTCAGGGTCAGTGTTGCGGGATCAAATCACTTTTCCCCGGGGGACGAAGGTTATATCACCGTGACACTTCAGAACATCGGCATTCTGGATACCCTCTTTGAGCCAAATCCGGCCAAATTTGCCATATTTAAGAACATGTCCACAACCGCATTTGAGGTCAAGGCCGGGCTCAATGGGGTTGATGGTATCAGCATAAAATCCCCTCCACAGATAATCGGCATCGTTCCCTCAGGAACTCCTCCCATTCCCGTTACCTTCAGAATACAAATTGACGAAAATGCACAGCCCGGAGAATATCAGATACCAGTCAAAATAACCTATAAAAAATTGAGAGATGTTGTCCTCTTCTATCAGGATTCCTATCTCATAGAGACGAAATATTACTGGGATGACAAAGTTGAAACCCTCTATATCCCTGTTGTCATTGAGAAAAAACTTGATATATCCATTAAAGAAGTAAAAACCCGGGACATATTTGAAGGGCATGAAGGATGGATAGAGGTCTCAATTTTGAACACAGGTTCGGAAACTGCAAGAAATGCAGTGGCAGTTCTGAATCAGTTGAGCCAGTCACAGGGTATTCAGTCCTCCGGTCTCACATCTGTAACTCAGATACCATCAGGACTGCCACAGGGCCTGGCAATACCCCAGACATCTCAGATACCCTCAGCGGGAAAACAGAGTGGAAATCAGATGAGTGCCTTTGTCGGAGATCTGGCTCCGGGTGAAACTGCCATCGCCAGATTCAAGGTAAAGCTCGAAACATCAGGGGATCAGATACCTTTCGGTCTGAGACTTAAGTATTTTGATGAATCTGGAAAGGAGAAAGAGAGCAAGACGGTCTATTTTGGCATAAAGGTTGACAAGGGTCCCGAAATATCGATTTCCAGCGTGAAGAGCGACGTATATTCTGGATCAGAGGGTGTTGTGAAGATAACTGTCAGGAATACGTGGAGCAGAACCATGAAAGACGCTGTTGTGAGTATCAGCACCTCCCCACCCCTTTCCGCTCTGACCTCAAGTGTTTACACAGGTGATATACCCGCCGGAGATTCAAAAGTAGTGGATTTCAAAATCAAGGCTTCTGATGATGCACAGCCCACCACATATCCAGTGGAGGCAAAAGTGAAGTTCACCTACGGAAACGAAACACTCACCACAGATCCCGTTACCTTTGGAGTTGAAGTTGGAAGGAAAATGGAGTTCTCGGCCAGCAGTAACGCTGAGATAGAGGCGGGAAAGGAGAGTGTTGTAAAGGTTGAGGTGAAAAACACGGGTGCATATCCGGTCAGGGATGCCTCTGCAAGACTCACGGTAGTCGATCCATTCACGTCAACAGATGATACGGCATTTCTCGGAGATCTCGCTCCCGGAGAATCAAAAATCGCCTCATTTAAGCTCAAAGTGGACAGTGATGCAATACCAAAGGTTTATGCCCTGAATCTTGAGGTGAAATACAGAGATGCCCAGAACAAATGGGTGATAAGCGATCCTGTCAAGGTTCCGGTGAAGGTTGTGGAAGGTAAGAGAAGAGTTCCGGGATTTGAGGCCGTGGGGGCATTAACCGGAATTACCGTTGTGCTGATTCTTCTCAGGAGGAAAGCCTGAAATATGTTCAGAGCCTTTCTCTCCTTTTTATCTGCTCTTCCAAGAAGATACCCTTATCTTGTTATCGGAGTGGTGATTGTTCTTTTTGTATCGGGAATGCTATCAGCCAAATACGTGAGGTACGATCAGGGTGTTGAAACGTACTTTTCTGAAGATAAGAAGGAATATGTTGAATTCAAGATGTTTTCCCGGGCTTTTGGGGGGAGCGAATCCGCTTACATACTCATAAAAGGGGATGACGTTCTCTCAAGAGATGTACTGGAGTACATGCTTTCTCTCGAGAAAGAGATTCGAAAAATTCCGGGAGTTGCTGATACTGATTCTCCAGCAAGCCAGATAGTAAAATCACTCGGGTATCTCCCACAGGATGAAAAATTGCTCAGAGAGATTGTGGCGAAATCCGGAAGAAACCTGATACCCAAGAAAACGCTTGCTTTGATCAATGTCAGACTGGATGCAAAAGAGAGCGAATTTGACGTGATCGCAAAGGAAATGGAGGAAAGGATAAACCTTGTTGAAAGACCTCCGGGGATTACTGCTGAAGCCACAGGCAGTCCCCTGCTGAACTACCAGATTGAACAGGCCATTGGAGGTAGCATGAGAATCATGTTCCTCGCATCTCTCGTTCTGATGGTCATAATACTCTTTTCCGTTTTCAGGGGCATAGTAAGGGGAAAATTCATGGTCTTCGCCCCTCTCCTCCTTGCCCTCATAACCTCAGTGCTTACATTCGGGCTGATGCCCCTCCTAAACATCCCCCTCACAGAGGTCACCAATGGGTTTCTTCCCGTGCTGATAGGCCTCAGTATAGAGTATGCGGTTCAATTTCAGAGCAGGTATGAGGAGGAGAGAAGAGCGGGGATCGGGGTGGACGACGCTATAAAAAATGCCGTCAACAACACGGGACAGGCCATTGTTCTGGCGATGGTCACAACAGTTATTGGATTTCTTTCCATGTTCTTTTCAGGAGTCCCTGCTCTCGGTTATTTCGGCCTGACAGTTTCGATAGGCCTGATAATAGCATTTTTCCTGACTCTTACATTACTGCCTTCTTTTTACAAGGTGAGAGATTCTGAGGTTAAAACCTCAAAGAAGGTTAAAAAGGAGGACTCCAGGCTTTATGGAGCTATTGCAAGGGGTGTTTCCGGTCACCCTAAAACAGTTATCGGAATCACAATCCTGCTTGTTGTTGCAGGGGGTTACGGCTACACACACGTGGAACTTCAGACGGATTTCATGAAATATCTCCCCCAGGACCTCCCTGCAATCCAGAGGCTGAATGAGCTTCAGAGCATAACAGGAAGTCAGGATTTTCTTGTACTCGTTCTCTCAGGAGAGGATGTGTTTTCTCAGAAATTTATCTCTGATGCAGAAAAGGTTGCCAGATATGTTGATAACGCTGAAGATGCCATTACCGGTTATGATTCTCCTCTGAAGACCCTCAGTGTGATCTATCCCGGTTTATCGGACAAACAGCTTATCTCCCTTGCCCGATCTATGCCATCTTCCATAAAAGACAGGTATTTCAGTGGAAAAAGTCTCATGGCGATCTATTTCAAGGTTTCCTCAATGGACTGGCTTAAATTCAGAGAACTTTATGACCGTGTGAAGAGGGAGGTGAAATTTGCCGGTTTCCCGGATGGATTTTATCTGACGGGAGATGTGGCTCTTAAAATGTTCATCTCAGACCTGATAATCAACGGACAGAAAAAAATGACAATAGGGAGCTACCTTCTTGTCTTCATTCTTCTGCTCGCTGTATACAGATCCTTTTCAAAAGCCCTCATCCCCCTGATCGCCATATCCACCGTTATAACAGTTGTGGGTGGTGTTATGTACGCATTTGACATACCCAAAACACTTGTGAGTGCAAGCCTGAATTCAGTCATAATAGGTCTTGGAATTGATTTTTCCATCCATATCTCAGAACGATACAGAGAAGAGAGGGAGAAGGGCAGGACTTCTGAGGAGGCGGTGTATATAACCACAACAAGGATTGGAAGAGCAATAACAACATCTGCACTAACCATGGCTGGTGGATTTGGGGCCATTCTCTTTTCAAGTTTCCCGATTATGAGAACGTTCGGGTTGATTTCCCTTGTAGCCATATTGTTCAGTCTGATAGCTGCAATCACAATAGTTCCTGCATTGCTGGTTTTTTCAGACAGGATAATGGACAGGAACTCAGAACCAAATTAATTCTCCAGAGAGGATCTGCGCCCATATCATGCATTCTGAACCTTTACGATAATCTCATTAAATCCCCAAATAACATCCTATAATGCTTATATCCTTCCCATATGCACAGGATGAACTGCACCCTTTCATGATTTCGCTTTCATCCTTTCTCAGTCAAACATCACAGATCTGATCATCCCGGCATGCCGTTTGTTATTTCAATGTCCATGTTCAGGAAATAAATTTCCGTGTTTCGAAACCTTTTTATTCCTCTGAAAATTTCCCGCCAGGATGATCAGAATTGCAAAAACATTTATTTCATCAAGGGAAATAAAGGAGGCTCATTTCCCTTTTCAAATTCAATGCTCATCAAAGACAGAAAAACGGTGCTTTTTGACACAGGTATAGGACCTGAAAGGTTGGAAAAACTGAAAAATAGGGTTGATGTGGTAATAAACTCACATCTTCATCCGGATCACATAGGGAGTAACTGGATCTTCAGTAAAAGGACAATTCTGATATCTGACATGGAATTTCATCAATGTGATCTTGAGGTTCTGGCCAGAAGATACATTGGAAAAGAACTGCAGAAAAAATGGATTGAATTTGTCAAAGAGACTACAGGATACCGGGATTTCCAGCCAGCAGAAAGTTTTTCTGATGGAGAAACTCTTAAATTCGGTGAAACTGAGGTTGTGCCTCTGCATCTCCCGGGCCACACATCTGCACATTACGGTTTTTATCTACCCGACCACGACCTTGTGTTTGGAGCTGATATTGACCTGACTTCATTTGGCCCCTGGTACGGACATGAGGAGAGCAGTTTGAGGGAATTCAGACAATCCATAGACAGGTTAATGAAATTAAACCTGAAATTTTATCTTTCGGGACATAGAGACCCGGTTCAGGGAGAAGAGAGAATTTCCGGGGAGCTTGAAAAGTACAGGGATATAATTGATGAAAGAACCAGCAGGATTCTCTCTCCTCAGAACACCGAAGAGTATTGAAGATCTTGTTTCGGAATCCCCAATTTACAGAAAGAAACCATACCTGAAAGATTTTCTGGACTACTGGGAAGAGATAATGATCCTTCACCATCTGGAAGAGCTAAGGGAAAAGGGAGCTGTCAGAAAAAAT
>WAJW01000066.1 GCA_015523685.1 Archaeoglobaceae archaeon | reverse complement strand
ATAGAATCCCCTGTCGAAGATTAGAACATCTTTTAGCCTTAGAATTCTTCTTCGTTTTAGCTCATCCATTACCTCTCTGAATATCCTGGCCTCATGCTTATTGGCTGGATGCAATAAGAACAAAAGAGGTTTCAAAGAAGGATGTTCCAGAGAAATTCATCCCTCTCGCAATATTTTCCCGGCGATAAAAACCCTCCATATCTTAAGAATGCAGACTATGGTCTTGCTGAAAATATCCAGAATGTTGAAGGTCGTATTTCACGCCTCACATCCTTGTCTTTCCTGTCATTCTGTCAATTTTGATTTTTATTATTGCCAGCTTTCTCAGTTCTTCATCTGAAAATTCAGCCTTTTTTCCATAATAACGTTCTGTTATAAGGCTCAGGGCCTCTCTTTTCTCCTCTCTGTCCTCAATCAGTTCAGCGTTCCCCCACCCGATAACGCTTCTGTACCTTGCGTACCATCTGCACGGGTTTATATCTTCAACAATCTCCACATCTGATGACACCTGAAAGCACACCCTTCTATTCCTTTTCAGAATGTCCATTTTTCTTCCTCTTGCAGATGAATGTACGTAGAGATATTCTCCATCATATCCATAAAATAGTGGAAGTACGTAGGGCTCATTTTTGTTAACGAAGGCTATTCTGCACACCCTCTCTTTCATCAGTATATCATCGATTTCAGGTTTCTTCAAATCTCCGGTTATTTTCATATCCCCGGTAGGTCTATTTTTTGCTGGTTCCATATTTCAATACCGCTTCTCCCACTGCCTTCATGTTCTCCGGCTTGACTTCATCCAGTGGTACGTCACTATCGAGGATGAACCCCCCTCCCTCTCCCAGAACTTCTATGGCCTTCTCTGTGTATTTCTCAACCTCTGATGGAGTGGCGGTATAAAGCAGTGAGGCAGGAATCCCTCCTGTGAGGCAGAATCTATCTCCAAGCACTTCCTTGGCTTCAAAAATCCCCTGCTCGATGTGGTAGATAACCCGGCCCTTTGGCATCTCATTCAGGAATTCCAGATACGGCACGTAGTTCCCTTCGGTGTAAGCGTATGGGATTATGTCATTTTTTATCAGTTCCATGAATACATTTTTTAAGGATTTCCAGTAGAATTCCTCAAACTGATCAGGCCTGAGGAATATTCCCTTGTGCAATCGAAACACAACGATTGGATTCCCGCTCAGTTCAGCATATCTTATTCCCCATTCCGCCATTACAGGTGCGATTCTGTCGCATATCGCCTTTACCTCCTCGGGATATCTGTAGATGTCCGTCAGAATTCCTCTTGTCCCCCTCCTGAAATCCCCGAAGTAGTCAAATGGAGCATGTGTGAGGGCGGAAAAGAATTCAGGATAACCCCACGATTTTATCTCCATCAGGCAGTTCCTCATGACTGTTCTCCATTTTACAACCTCTCTGGAAGCTTCAGCAAGGGCCTCAAACGCTCTGTCTATTTCGGGAACACTCAGGCTTTCAAAGAATCCATGATAGTAACATGTTATCCCCGGGATCTGCGGGAGATTCTTCAGTGGCTCGAGCTTCTCGCATACTGATGGAAGATAGCTCCTTATTGTGAAATCTGCAGGATCGTCCAGGAACCAGCTGTATTCTTCAGGTTTCATGGGTTCATACAGAACCCTGCCTTCAATTTTCTGACCCGGTTCGACAAACTGATAGGTGGGGGCAGAATCATCAAGACCTCTGCCCGGAATTCTCAAGGCCTTATAACCTATGGCCTCAAACGCTCTCGCAGGCCAGACAGGTACCCTCGGAACGGCATCCCAGTCAAAATCCACTATGGTCTTTTTGAGGGCGATGCAGATTTTATCATAATCATACATCGCCTCTCTGAGCGTTATCCCGTAATACAGCACAGGAAAGATGCCTGCATCCGGAGCAAATGGTATTCGATCAGGCACTTCAAGTTTCATGGCAGATGCTAACCTTTCCGTTTTTTCATCATACATTTTCTCCGCGCTCTCATCTCTGAATGAAATATTGCTTTTAGAGGCCCACTTCTTCAGAATGGAGTTAATACTGCTCATATTATCCAACCACCCATTCTCTGGCAAGTTTGATTGCCTCAACAGGATCTCTGCAAAAAGCATCAGCACCGACGTATTCTTTCACCTTGTCGTCAATCGTTCCTCCTCCTATTATGATCCTGATTTTATCCCTCAGACCATTTTTACTTAATGCTTCGACAGTCTCTTTCATGAATTTGAAGGCCGATGTAAGCAGGGCGCTCAATCCGAGTATCTGGGGTTCAAATTCCCTGACAGAAACCACAAATCTTTCAGGTGACACATCAACACCGAGATCAATAACTCTGAAACCGTTTGCCTCAAACATGGTTGTTACGATATCTTTTCCTATATCGTGTATGTCTCCCTTGACCGTGCCTATGACCATGGTGCCGATATAATCTGATCTTTCTTCCCTCTTAAGATAAGGTTTTATGGATTCGGTGAGTCTGTTGAGTATCTCTCCTGCCATCATGAGATCCGCCACAAAATACAGGCCTTTTTCAAATCTGTTTCCGACTTCATCCATGGCTCTCTTCACATCGTTCAGTATTTCAAGGGGTTCTTCGCCAGCGTTGAGCCTTTTTTCGAGAATATCCATCACTTCAGGCTCGTTTAGTTCAATAAGGGCTTTGATGAATGGTTCTTTTATATCTTTCATAATTTTAAGTTAATTTTTACATGTATAAAATTTTCTATAAATATTAATGTATTTGCGGTTTTTTCATTCGGGTTGAATTCTGTTACGATATTGATAAAGAGTGCTGGTTGATTTAATTATTATATGAGTATTTCAGGTTAATTTTTTAATATTTGAAAAAATAACTGGATATATGAGGTGATATGGATGATTGAGAAAATCTGGGAAGATATGCCATGGGAGATCAATACAGAGACTTTCCAGAGGTTTAATCAGAAGTACACCATGT
>WAJW01000065.1 GCA_015523685.1 Archaeoglobaceae archaeon | reverse complement strand
TACCATCACCAACGAAAGCCACTATTTCACCCTCATCCTGAAGTCTCTTTACCTCATTGGCCTTGTCCTGAGGCAGAACCTCCGCCATAATTCTATCGATGTTGAGCTGTCTGGCGATGGCCTCTGCAGTTCTCCTGTTATCTCCAGTGATCATTGCAACTTTACGACCCATTCTGTGAAGCTCTTCGATGGTCTCTATTGCAGTGTCCTTCACCATATCCGCAATTCCTATGACTCCAGCAATGGATCCATCGAAAGCCACGATTATTGCTGTCTTTGCCTCATCTTCAAGCCTCTGTATCTCCCTCTCCATATGCTCCTCAATTTTATGTCCGGTCTCTTCCATCAACCGCCTGTTTCCGATGAGAACTGTTGATCCATTCACCTTTGCTCTGACACCCTTTCCTGTAATAGCCTCAAATTCCTCTGGATCGACTATATCCAGAGCCTTTTCCTTCGCCTTTCTCACAACCGCGTCTGCAAGAGGATGTTCTGAACCTTTTTCAGCCGAAGCAACGATCTTCAAGAGTTCGTTCTCATTTTTATTGAATGTCACCACATCGGTTACCTCTGGCTTTCCAACTGTCAGGGTTCCTGTTTTGTCAAATATGACTGTTGTAATATTTCTGGCAAGCTCCAGCGCTTCTCCATTTTTGATCAGAATCCCTGATTCTGCTCCCTTACCCATGCCCACAGTCAGGGCAGTAGGGGTTGCCAGACCGAAAGCACATGGACATGCAATGACGAGGACTGAAACCAAAGCTGTAAATGCGAACACAGATGGCATGCCTGCAAAGAAATACCAGTAGGTGAAGGATACAGCAGCGATCACAAGTACAGTGGGTATGAAGTACGTGATTATCCTGTCGGCAAGTCTCTGAATTGGTGGCCTCGAACTCTGGGCCTGCTCGACAAGCTTTATTATCTGTGCCAGAAGGGTGTCTTTTCCGACTTTTCTTGCCTCAACCTTCAATACACTGTTCTTGTTTATGGTCGCTCCTATAACCTCATCACCTTTTTTCTTCAGATTGGGGATTGGTTCCCCTGTGATCATTGATTCGTCGACGTAGCTCTCACCCTCGATGACAACTCCGTCAACAGGGACTTTCTCTCCCGGTTTTATAACAACGATATCCCCTACCTTCACTTCCTTGATGGGTATCTCAACCTCCTGGCCATCACGTATTACCACTGCAGTTTTTGCCTGCAGTCCCATGAGCTTCTTTATTGCTTCAGAAGTTCTTCCTTTTGCAATTGCCTCAAGCAATCTTCCAAGCAGGAGAAAAGCCATTAACAGAACTGCAGTTTCATAGAACACGAAATCGGAAGGCAGTAAACCAACTGTCGCAAGGACGCTTGATACATAAGCGGAACCAACGCCCATTGAGTACATCACATCCATACTCAATGTTCTGTGAGTGAGAGCCCTGTAAGCTGCAGAGAACATACCTCTTCCTGAGTAATACATGACTGGCGTGGCAAGCAGGAACTCTGCCCAGTGCACCCATCTGATGAGAGATGGCTCATCAACAGGAAGACCGATATATTTTCCATACGTTAAGACGGTGATTACAGCACCAGTTACTGCTGCAACTATCAATCTCTTTTTCATCACCGCAATGTGCTTTTCCCTCGCTTCTTTTTCTGTATCTGTCTCTTTTTCCTCCTCCATTCCTGTAACCGTGTATCCAATTTGCTCTATGGCTTTTTTAATCTCCTCTGGAGTCACAAGAGAGGGATCATATACAAACCTACCCTTCTCTGCATTGAGGTTCACAACCGCCTCGATCACACCCGGCATCTTTCCTGTAACCTTCTCAATGGTCTTGACACAGGTTGCACACGTCATTCCTGTGATTGCAAATACCACCTCCCTTGTATCCCTGACGACCCCATAACCGATTTTCTCGATCTCCTGGATGATTGTTTCAAGATGGATCTTATCAGGATCGTAATTGATGACTGCCTTTTCACTTGCCAGATTAACCTCTACTTTCTCAACTCCTTCCTGCTTCATCAACACCTTCGTTATGGTCTGTGCACATGTCGCACAGCTCATTCCGGTTATCTTTAATGTTACTTCCACCATTTCTATCAATATATCAATATCTGACATATAGTATATAATCCTAACGCCTGATCCTTTGGCGTGGAAAAATTAATACATAAACAATTATAACAGATTGCAATCACATAATTTCATTTAAATTCAGCAGGAAGGATTTATTCTATCTCAATTTGTTGGTTTCATACAGCTGATAAAGTAAAAACGATAAAATACCCGAGAATGCCGATCCATATCCATCTCATCCATCCTCTGCATAATCCGGTTGCCCTGTAACGGGAGATGCAATTGACCTCATATGGAGTCAATCACCCTTTTGAGTTTCTCCTCCACCTCTTCTGCAACCTTTTTCAGGTCTTCATTTTCCACCATGCTCATTGCCTGCGTTGGTAAAATTGCAGAAACGTGGGTTCTTCCTCCATCCCTGTAAACGATCACATTGCAGGGGAGCAACAGACCAATCTCCTTTTCAGCAACAAGAGCCTTGTGGGCGAGAGGAGGGTTGCATGCACCCAGTATCAGATAATCCTCGTAATCAATTCCCAGTTTCTCTTTCAAAGTCGCCTTTACATCGATTTCGGTAAGGACTCCAAAGCCCTCTTTCTGAAGTGCTTCAACTGTTTTTTCCACCGCACTATCAAAATCCATATCGACTTCCTTCCCGTATCCATACATTTTCCTGACCTCCTTTCTTCATTCAGATATGGAGTGAATTCAGTTCATATTTCATTATTCAATTTTCTTTCCAATCTTTCACTCATTCTCACTCTCTTACATACGAAGTCAGACCCTATAGCAGAGGTAATACAGCCTGCCATTGATAACTTTCATCCCCCAACGTATATCATTATAAGATATATCATATATAAATATATCGATCTGCAAGGACAGGTCTCTGCTCATTCAAAATCAAAAATGGTGGTTTTTTTGGTCTTTTCTTCCCTTTCCGGTTTCTTTACGGTTTTACCAGACTTTTCAGATTTTTTTATTATCTCTTTCACAGTATCTGGCTCAATCCCTCCGATATCTGCAATCTCATCTGTGGTGAACTCGAAAAATTCTTTTATCTTCCTGACATCACGTTTCTGAATTAGGATGGATATGAGAGAGATGAACTCAGCAGATTTTTTCTTTGAACAATGCAGTCGGGCTCCGATCTTCTCCTGAATTCTTTCCATAGACTTTCGCTTTTGTCTTTGAGTAAAGAGCAGGTTCCAGATTGCTGGCCTTGAATATCTCGTGAAGCCTTTTTTCGGTTTATCCTTGGATTGCTGAACCCCCACCACCATGAGGTATGTCGCATATCTCCAGAGCCTGTAATACTGTCTCACCTTGACCCTTTTCAGAAAAATATCGGCCCGTGATATCATGTTAAAAGCCCTTAAAAGGCTTTCTCCCTCGTATTCTGCAGGAAGATTTTCATCAATCCACCATATGAGGTCTTCAGGAGATTCATCCAGATTGTATACATCGTGAATTATGTCTGAATCCTTTTTTTTGAATATCCTTGCAAGGATCATAAAAATGCTCTCTTTGAAATCTCTTTTACCGGTAACGAGATCGTGAATTGTGACTCTGCTTCTACCCTCCGCTATGGCCTGCAGATCATTGATTGCACCCCGAAGGTCTCCATTCGAGTTTCTGGCAATCTCCTCAAGGACCGCCTGTTCACACAGAATTCCCTCTTTCTTACATATATCCCGAAGGACACTTACAATTTTCCTTGCGTTGATCCGCTTGTACTGGATCATGATGCACAAATTTCTGAGCTGAGGTGAGAGGGCGTATGCATCGTTGGCAATCAAAACAAGTGGATGTTTTGCATCACGTATAACACCAATGAGTGCCTTTTCACCGCCCCTGTCATAAGTTCCATGGATGTTATCAACTTCATCCAGCACAATAAGCTTCAATCTTCCCTCCTTACTTGAGAGGAACTCTCCCTCTTCAGAAAAGGTCTCATTCAAAGCACCTTCTCCGGCAATCCTTTTCACAGCTGAAAAATTTCTCTGATCACTCGCATTCAACTCCACAACCTCCCATCCCATGGTCTCTGCAAGAGCGAGGGCTGTTGACGTTTTACCGGTTCCCGGTGGCCCGTGCAGTAGAAGCGGTTTCTGCCTCTCACCCGCTTTCCACTTATTTGCCCACCTGACAATAATCTCCAGGGTTTTCCTGTCTCCAACAATCTCCTCAATCTTTCCAGGGCGGTACTTCTCAACCCACAACATCGAACCGAAAGAAAATCCCTCTCAGAATAGATAATATTTTCTGTACATTGTTAGGAAAATGGCCACAACACCACCGGCAAGTGTGGCTATAAAGTTGACCGTGCTGTTATCTATCCAGCCCCTCCGCTCCAGAGTTGCTCCCAACAGACTGTCCACATGAACTCCGATGAATCCGGAAACAGCAACAATGATAGAGCCCACAAGACCGTACATTCCCGCGACCATCCCGAGAACTGCGATCATCAAACATCCCCCCATTGCAGATATCTCTCCAAGGAGAGTCACACCCCCGCTCGTTCCCGGTCTTACCTTTTTCAAACTGGTTATCAGGCGTGGATATCTCGATGACGTCTCACCTACCTCACTTGCGAGGGTGTCTCCGGTAGCCGTTGCGGTTGCTGCTACAAATCCTGCAAGAAAATAGAGATGATTGAACACACCCCAGAGCACCGTAAAAATGAGAGGTGCTATACTGTTTCCCAGAACATTTGAGTATCCTCTTGCTCCCCCCTCTGGTTCCGCAATTCCCCTCTCCTTTTTCAGTTCATACTTGTACTTTGTAAATGCGGATCCCACCACATAAAACGTTAGAAGGAGGAAAAAATGCCTGATTCCACCGAATATTATCATGATAACACCTACGAGTGTCGCACTTAAAAGTCCTGTCTCATTGGCAACCCCCGCTTTGTAGGCCAGTGCCCCGAGGGACAGAGAGATCAGAAAGGCTGAAATCAGCTCTTCCCTGCCTGCCCTCGATCCGAATTCGTCAAAGAGCCATGTTATCATTGTAATTCCCAGAAGGATTGTGAAAACTTTATTTTCTCCGCTCTCGATGCTCTCTATCAGAGTTGCGGTTATACCCCCGATTATGGATAGATAAAGCACATAGTCCACCACGTTACCACGGACATTCCCCGAATAGATCAGTGAGTATAAGAGCATTGAACCGGTTATAATGGGAATGTACCACACTATCCTCTCCGAATTCATTCCGGATCTCAGTGGCATTTCAAGGGATATCAGGGCAAAAATGGAAGAGAAGAGAATGTAAGCAGGAAGAATGCCCAGAAAAACGATGATATAGAGCAAAAGTATCGTCAGCTGAACATTCAGAATGTCCAGCCTGAGAAATGATCCCTCCTTATCTTTTTCTGAAAGAATTAATGTAAAAAGGATGAGCAATCCCATTCCAAGCGGGAAGATCCAGTCATTATTGAAAAGCATCAGGAAGGGCGAGATATATGTGAGAATTCTGAATTTTTTCATTTCCGTTTCCATTGACAAGCGTTAAGTATTGAATATAAAATAACTTTTGTTAATGGACTTCATAAGAAAGGTCTATGAGCTAAAGATAGAGAGGGAACTCAGGAAGGGTGGAAGATTTCCCGGGCACATCATGATTGTAACCACCAGCAAAGAACTATTTTCAACCCGGGGGCTTAAAAAACTCCGGGAATTTCTGGGATGGATACGGAAGGCAGGCATTCGGGAGCTGACAGTATGCGCTTCTGTTGATGGGTTGAAGGGAGAGATTGAAAATGCGATATATGAAATTGAAAAGATTTTGAAAACGGGAAGGATCAGCATTCATCTGCCTGGAGATACGAGAAAATTTGAAAAAGGAGATGGGCCCGAAATAAATATTGTTATGGGTGTTGGAGGCAGAATTGAACTTGTTGAGGCCATTAAATCGATTCTTGATGACATAGAAAGGAGAGATCTGAGAATTGAGGACATAAACGATAGAACGATCACCTCTAAACTCAGGATATCCAGTCCACCTGATCTGATACTCAGAGCAGGAGCAAGACTTGCAGATTTTCTAATATGGCAGAGCATATATTCAGAACTCTACTTTCTGGATGTTAAATGGAGTGAGATGCGGTACATAGATTTTTTAAGGGCTATAAGAGAGTACCAGAGGAGGGAGAGGAGATATGGGAAATAAAGATCTGAGGAGGGTGAGAGAGATTGCGGAATACCAGTTCGGAAAGGGAGCCGGTATGGTTCTTTTCCCGGAATCTGTGGAATTTGTTTACTCGAGCACGGGAAGGGTGAGGCAGATTTACGATGATGGCGTCAGAATAGCAACCCTGAAACCCGAGGAAGGCATATTCAGCCTGAGTATAGAAGGAGCAAGAAGACTGCACTCTCACTTCCCATATCCCGGGCTCAGAGTGGTTGTTCTTGATTCTGTAAGTGAATTTATCGAGAAGGGAGGAAACGTATTCGCAAAACACGTTGTTGAAGTGGACAGATCCATAAGAGCCAATGACGAGGTTATCGTGGTCAGTGAGGGAGACAGGCTTCTGGCAACTGGAAAGGCAATTCTCGGAGCCAGGGAAATGCTTGAGTTCAACAGAGGTATGGCGGTGAGCACCAGATATGGACTGGGCGAAAAGTGATGGGTATATAGTGCCTGGTGGCAAACTTTATAAATTATTGTGATTTCCTCCCAACCTTTATGGAGAGAGTCAAGATTTACTTCCCTGACGGTCATCTTGAAGAGAGTGTCTGGAATGCCCTTGTTGAGTCCGGGTACAGACTTCAGAAAAGCGAAAGGGGGTATCTGATAGGTGTTGATCACCCGGATATAATATTCAAACAGGTCAGGCCCCAGATAATGCCATTTTACGTCATGCGGGGAAAGGGAGATGGAGGATTCACGGGTGAAGACATCTTTGAGAACGCCAGACTTGCATACCGTGATATGGATGAGAGGGTGATGGTTCTTGAAAGATTGAAGTTCAGACCCACCAAACTTGTGGTGGCTGTCTCTGAAGAGCTCTATCCTGACGTTATGAGCATTGAGGATTTTGTTGCAGAGGTTGGTGATAGGGAGGTTATGTTTGCATCTGAATTCCCTGAAATAGCGAGAAAGTATGCAGAGAGGGTGGGTCTGAATGCGGTTGTGTTTGATCCCATTGGCAAAACCGAGGCTTCTCTCATCTCTCCAGAGCCTGAGGCAGACATTATACTCGAAGTGACAGAATCGGGAACTACCCTGAGAGAGAATGGAGCAAGAATTATAGACGTTATCAAACGGGAGGTATTTTCCATCTTCATTGCAAACCGCAGGTCAATGAAAGATGATCGAAAGAGAGAGATAATGGAGAACCTGATTACGGACATCAAGGAGGTTCTGAACTCAAGGGATTACGTCAGCCTTGTTTTCAATGTGCCCGAAGAGGAAAACATCAGTGGAATACTGAAATTTCTGACCGAAAGAGGGTTTGACCCCACAGTTTCCCAGCTTTCTCAGGGTGGAGTTGCCATGCATGTAATTCTGGACCGCTCACAGGTAAAATTTCTAAAGCCGAATCTCAGATCTCTTGGAGCAAGAAGGATTGCAACGTCCCCTGTTATAACATTTGGAGATTAAAAAAGGGTTGTTTTTTAAAATACCTCTTTTATGAGTCTCGCCTGTGGTGATATTCATAGAGACAATTCAGAGAGAACCTTTGTTCCATGATTCTCCAGCACAAATTCACCGGAAAACATTCCACGGAAGTATGGATTTTCACCTCTTTAAAGGGCAAGGAAGGAATGCAGAGTCCACTACTGATTATGCAAAAGATGCACAGAGTTCGGAGAAGGCCGGGTGATTTATAAAGGAATAAAACCCTGAATATGGAAATTATCAACAATATTGCCGGAGAAGCTTAAAAAGCATTCAGGATTGAATGGATTGTTAGAATGGATCAATTATGATCTTCTGCAGAAAAGCTGAAAAGGATGTTAGAAAATACCATAATACCGTGAAAAGAAGACTTTTGTGGTTAATTATAAGATTTTAAAAATTGTATGGATGGACCTGCAGTTCAGGTCACTTATTCTCCTCGGAAAACTCTTCAATGAGATCCATAGCCCTTTCCAGTTTATCATATGCTGTGGCATAGGATATCCTGATGTGGTTTTCATTGCCCGGACCGAAGGCAGAGCCTGGAACGACAACAACTCCCTTATCCTCAAACAGCTTCATTGTGAATTCATACCCGTCCATGCCACCTATCTCAACCCTCGGAAATACGTAGAACGCTCCGTAGGGCTTCGAACAAGTTATCCCATCGATTTCGTTCAGCCTCTTAACCACCAGATCCCGTCTCCTTTTGAATTCTCTCACCATATCATCCACAGCGGGAAGGTTCCCTCCAACGTAATCCACGAGGGCTTTCTGGGCAAATGCCGGGGCGCAGACTCCATTGAACTGATGCACCTTCAGAAGCATATCGATGATATTTTCATCCGCAATAACATAACCCACACGCCATCCAGTCATGGCAAATGTTTTGGAAAAGCCTCCCACGGTTATGACCTTGTCATAATATTTCCCGAAACTCGTATGCTCTCTCTCGTAAATTATCTTCTCATAGACCTCGTCACTTATTATCCACATATCGTTGTCTTCTGCGATTTCAGCTATAGCTCTGACCTTTTTCTCCGGAATAACTGCACCAGTTGGATTGTTTGGAGAATTTATCATGATTGCATCTATATCCCTGCCCGCGACTTCATTCAACGCATCGGGGTCTATCTCAAAGCCATTTTCCAGTGAGGTTTTCAGATGCACCGGCACGGCTCCGGCAATCCCGGTATAGGCATAATAGCCCACGAAGCTGGGCGAGGGTATTATAACCTTACTACCCTCTTCAAAGAGGGATATTGATATATTCATCAACGCCTCGCAGGCTCCAACAGTAACCATCACATTCTCAGAGGTGATATCCATTCCATTCTCTTCTCTGTATTTTTCAGCCAGTTTTTCCCTCAGCTCAGGAATGCCAAAGTTTGACGTGTAGTGAGTGTATCCACTTTGCATGGCTTTATAGGCTGAATCACATATTTCCCGGGGTGTGTCAAAGTCAGGCTCACCCAGGCCGAGACTTATTATCTCTTTTCCCGCAGATTTCTGTGCCATCTCAAACATTTTCCTTATCATGGAGGTCGATATGCTCTCCACTCTTGAAGCACCCAATCCCATTTTCTCACCCTGTTTTATCCTGAAGAACCACTAAGAAGCTAATATTTAAGTATTGTGGGAATCAGTTTGAAATGATGCATGACATTCTCATAAAAAACGGACTGATATACCTCGATCATGAATTTATCAGAATGAATATTGGGATTTCAGGAAACAGAATAACCTATACCGGCAGGCAGGAGGTACATGCCGGGCAAACAATAGATGCAAGTGGATGTGCCGTTCTCCCTGGAGTGATGAATGCCCACACCCACCTCTCCATGTGCCTTCTGAGAGGTGTGGCCGAGGATCAACCCCTTGAGAGGTGGCTAAGCGAGACCGTATGGCCAATTGAAAAAAAGCTTTCAGCAAGGGATATTTACTATGGATCACTTCTGGGGATATACGAGATGCTGAGAACCGGAACAACCTGTTTCTCCGATCTGTACATAGAGATGGACATGACTGCAAGAGCGGTTCTTGAGACCGGGATCCGGGCGTGTCTGTGTTATGGCATGGCAGATAGAGGTGATGAGTCACGGGGGAGAGAGGAACTCAGGATCGGCAGAGAATTCGTAAAGAAATGGCATCAGAAGGGGACCATAACAGCTCTGTACGGGCCACATTCAACCTATACATGCACTCCCGAATTTTTGAAGGAGGTTAAGGAGGTTGCGGATAATGATGGGCTCAAAGTTCAGATCCATGCTTCAGAAAACTCCTGGGAGATAGATGAGGTCAGAAAAAAATACGGGATGACGCCCGTTGAACTCCTGAACAGCATTGGGTTTCTGGATGAGAACACGATTCTCGCCCACTGTGTCAGGGTGAGTGATAGTGAAATAGAGATCATAAAAAGGAGAAAGGCCCATATAGTGCATAATCCCATCAGCAATCTCAAACTGTCAGCAGGTATAGCACCTGTTTTCAAATTTGTTTTGAAAGGAATAAACGTTGCCCTCGGCACAGATGGTGCAGCCTCAAACAATTCCTACAATATGTTCGAGGAGATAAAAATTACACCCTTGCTCCAGAAATGCCTTTCCGGAAATGCATCTGCATTAAAAGCCTACGAATCCATTGACATGGCCACGAAAAACGGATACAGGGCATATGGTCTTGAAGGTGGGGAGATAAAGGAGGGGAAACTTGCTGATATTGTGATAATTGATGTATCATCGCCTTCCTATCATCCATCCTATAACCTTATCAACAACATAGTTTACTCCGGGAATGGTTATGATGTCAGAGACGTCATTGTAGATGGAAAAATTGTGGTTGAAAAAGGAAAGGTTCTTACAATCGACAGAGAAAAGATCATTGATAAAGTGGAAAGGATAAAGAGGAGGATAATGGATAATGGCCAGGAAAATACTTCTGACAAACGATGATGGTATTTATAGCTCCGGAATACATGCTGCATACGAAGCCCTGAGTGATCTTGGAGATGTGTATATGGTTGCCCCGGCAACACAGAAGAGTGGTGTCGGGAGGGCTCTGTCCATTTTCGAACCCATCAGAGTTTTCAAGACCAGGGTGAATGGTGTGGAAGCCTATGCAGTTGGGGGCACACCAACCGATGCGGTGATAATCGGAATATACGCAATAATTGGCGAGAGACCGGATCTTGTTGTTTCGGGCTTTAACCTGGGTGAAAACCTGTCCACCGAAGCCATAACAACCTCCGGAACTGTTGGCGCTGCTCTTGAAGGTGCAACACAGGGATCACCATCCATTGCAATTTCCATTGAGGTCGAAGATCAGGGGGATAAGTTCCACTTCGGATTTATGAAGAAGGATTTCGAAGTTCCAAAAAAGATACTCAAGAAAATTGCCGGTAGAGTTCTGAGAAAAGGCATACCGGAAGGGGTTGATGTTCTGAATATTAATATTCCCAGAAATGTGACCGAAAATTCAGAGGTGGAGATCACCCGACTTGCAAGAAGGATATTCAACACTTCAGTTGAGGAGAGATTTGATCCAAGAGGCAGACCTTATTACTGGATAGATGGGAAGGAATTCCAGGATTCTGAATCAGGCACGGATATTCACGCAATAAGAATGGGAAAAATTTCAATTACACCTGTCTCCCTCGACTGCACATCAAGAATTGATTTCAAACTGCTGAAAAGGTGGATGGAGGTCTGAGTTTGAATATCAAAAAGATTGTAGGTGAAAGGGTCGCAAAAGAGGTGAGGGATGGAGATGTTGTTGGAATAGGAAGTGGTTCCACCGTGGCAGAGTTTATAAAAGCTCTTGGAAAGAGAATAGAGAGTGAAAACATAACGGTATACGGGATTCCCACCTCATATCAGAGCAAAATTCTTTCCCTCACAAACGGGATCAAGATAGTTTCATTGATGGAGCATTCACCTGAACTTGCTGTGGATGGGGCAGATCAGGTGGCTAATGATCTATCCCTTATCAAGGGTCACGGAGGAGCACACACAATGGAGAAGATAGTTGCTTTTTCTGCCAGCAGGTTCACCGTGATCGTTGATGAGTCCAAGTTGAGTGAGAGCCTTGACGCATACGTTCCTGTTGAAGTTATTCCTGATGCTATCATGCAGGTTATGGAGGAGGTAAGATCACTGGGAGGTGATCCCCGGATAAGGGAGGCTGAAAGGAAGGTTGGGCCCGTTGTTACAGACAATGGAAACCTCATCCTTGACTGTGATTTCGGGATTATAAGAGAACCGGAAAAGCTCAGTGTTAGGCTTGATTCCATTCCCGGAGTGGTTGAAAACGGCATATTTCCCTCCCGGATGGTTGATGAGGTCTACGTGGGAAGAGGTTCCGGAAAGGTGGAGGTGTTGAAGAAATGAGAATCCTTCTCATGGCAGATACCCATATGGAAAAATGGAATCCTCCTGCTGTGATGGAGGATCTAATGGATGATGCAGACCTGATCGTTCATGCGGGAGATTTCACATCCCCCGAGGTGTATGAGAAACTTTCAGAATGGGATCTCAAGGCTGTATATGGAAACTCGGATGATCCTGAGCTGAGGGAAAAACTTCCTGAGGAGCTCATATTTGAGTCAGAAAACGTGAAGATCGGTGTTGTGCATGAAGGTCAGCTCAGCATCAACGATTTCACAGGGCTGGGTTACCTCGCAAGAGAGATGGGAGTTGACGTGCTCGTATTCGGCCATGCCCACAGATTCGTGATGGAAAGATTGCCCTCAGCACTCATCGTATGTCCGGGCAGTCCAACACGCCCCAGAATGTCTTTTCCGACCTGTGCCCGGCTTGATATTGAAGAAGAGAAGGCTAAGGTGAGAGAGATTATAGTATCTCCGAAAGCCTGTAAATCCATACTTTTCAGATAAAGATTTCAATCACCGAAAAATTAAAATCAAGAGCGTGATAAATTGAATGGCTATAGAAAGGGGTTGTAAAATGACACTTATGGACGAGGCAAGAAAGGGAAGGATAACACCTGAGATCGAGAGAGTTGCGAGAGACGAGGGTATAAAGCCGGAAAAACTTGCTCGTCTCGTCGCCGAAGGAAAGGTTGTCATTCCCAGAAACGTAAGAAGGGAGGATATTGTGCCCAGGGGAATCGGAAAGTTCATGAGCACGAAGATAAATGCGAATGTTGGAACCTCAAGGGAGTACATATGTATTGAGGAGGAAATTGAGAAAGTGAGAGTGGCCGAGAAATATGGTGCCGATGCCATAATGGATCTATCCACCGGTGGAGACCTCGATAGGATTAGGAAAGAGCTCATGAACCATACAAAACTCCCCTTCGGCACCGTCCCGATATATCAGTCCGCGATGGAAAAGGACGCAGTGGTTAACATGACCTCTGATGATATGTTCAATACCGTCAGAAAACATGCAGAAGACGGAGTGGATTTCATGACCATTCACGCGGGTGTTAATCTCAACTCCCTCGAGAGGCTCAAGAATTCCGAGAGAATACTTGATGTTGTCAGCAGGGGTGGGGCCTTTCTCATCGGATGGATGATACATAATGGAGAGGATAATCCCTTCTACAGAGAATTTGACTATCTCCTTGAAATTCTGAAGGAGTACGACGTTACAATAAGCCTCGGAGACGGCATGAGACCTGGATGCATAAATGATGCCTCTGACAGGGCAAAGTTCATGGAGTTCATAATTCTGGGCGAACTTACCAGGAGGGCAAGAGAAGCGGGAGTTCAGGCAATGGTGGAGGGTCCAGGGCATGTTCCCCTCGATGAGGTGGAAATAAGCGTGACCTCAATGAAAAAAATAACGGATGAGGCGCCTCTGTACCTCCTTGGCCCTCTCGTAACAGACATTGCCCCCGGTTACGACCACATAGTGGGAGCAATCGGGGGTGCTGTCGCAGGGATGCATGGAGCCGATTTCATATGCATGGTGACACCCTCCGAGCATCTCGCCCTGCCGGGAGTGGATCACATCAGAGAGGGTGTTATAATAACAAAGATTGCCGCTCATGTGGCTGATACCGTCAAGGAGGGTCAGAGGGAGAGGGCAAGAGAACTGGACAGGCAGATGGCCATTGCCAGAAAGGAACTGAACTGGGAGAGACAGTTTGAACTTGCGATCGACAGAGAGAGAGCTGAGGAGATCTGGCATGGACGAAAATCAAGGACCAAAGCATGTTCCATGTGCGGAGACATATGTGCCATTCAGCTTGTTAAATCTGCCCTTAATAAGTCCTGAAAATCTATTCTGAGCAGGAATTACGGATGAATTTTTATAATTTTCCCGAATTGCCGGGAAGATGGTGATCTGAAAGATATCAGGCAAAATGTAATGCTGAATGCGGGGGATGTCAAAATTCGAAGCAATTCTCAACTCCCTCTATTCCAAGCCCCGGACTGTCAGGAACTCTTATCCACCCCCTGCGAACTTCCATACCACCTCTGACCGGATCATCCTTCAGAAAATTGTGGGAATCGAGATCAACATATCTCACATTTTTGAACGCAAGTGCAAAATGAGCACCTGCGGTGAGAGAGACACGAGATTCCAGCATACAACCTATCATGCATGGAATTTCCGCACTTTCCGCAACATGTAAAATTCGAATTGCCCCTGTTATTCCTCCCGCCTTCATCAGTTTTATGTTTATGCCATCAACGGAATTCTGGCGGATCACATTCAGCGCATCAGCGGGGCCCAGAACGCTCTCATCGGCAAAAACGGGTATTTCGCTGTTATCCCTCACGTACCTCAGACCCTCTATATCTCCCGCATGAACGGGCTGTTCAATGAGCTCAACATCAAAGCCATCCACCTTTTTGATGAATTCAACTGCTTCGCGCGGAGAGAAACCCTGATTTGCATCTATTCTTATCCTGACTCCCAGCTCTCCCACAGCTCTTACCCTCTCAAAATCACGCCTTATATTTCCTTCGACCTTGAGTTTTATAATCCTGTAGCCCTCCGATAATGCCTGATGAACCTTTCTCTCAACGTCCTCAGGAGATGTTATACCTATGGTTATATCGGTCTCAACTCTATTTCTGTATCCTCCCAGCAATTTGTAAAGGGGAGTCGAGAGCTTTCTGGCGATGAGGTCATGCAGTGCAATGTCCAGACCTGCCCTGGCAGAGGGCATATCACTGAAGTCCTTCAATTTATCATCGAGGGTCTCCGGAGTCAGCTCCGTACCTATCAGAGAGTCCTTTATGGATTCTATGAACGACAGGCACCCTCTCTGGCTTTCTCCAGTTATAAACCTGGGTGGGGCACATTCACCAATCCCGTATAGCTCTCCAGATGAGACCCTTACCAGAACGTTCCCGGATTTTTCAACACTTCCCAGAGCTATTCTGAATGGTTCCCTGAGAGGAAGGTCGTACTTCTCAGCTCTGATTTCAGTAACCAGCATTTCCATCCGCCTGAATACCCAATCTAATTTGTGTCCTGTCTGCCGGTTATCTCTGCAGAGAAAGATGGCATTTCGGGATAAAGAAGCTCTCTGACCGAGTCGTAGAATTCTCCGTATATGTGGGCATCGAGGGCGAAATGAACGAGTCTGTGAGATTCAAAGGAAGTTAAATCCCGGACATACCTTGTCAGTAAATTGAAACCGAACATGTTGGCGTGCATAGCTCCGTATGCATCATTTGATCTCATATAGAACATTCCACATAGCCTCCTTTCCGATTCAGCGAAAAACATGTAACCCCTCAGACAGGGAGGATCGTCATGCTCGAGATCCCACGGGCGTGATATTCCTACGTAAGCGTCTCTTCTCCATCTATCCTCCGTTAATTTGTTTATGCACTCATAAAGCTGATCCACCTTCTTCTCATCTCTCAGACAGTACCTCGCCCTCTCGGCATAGGAATAGACCTCTCCATCTTTCAGTATGTTCTGATCAACCCTTCTGTCGATGTACCCGGCACATATCAGATAATCGTGGGCATAATCAACTCCATAATCTCTCGAAAAAGGAGCCTTGTCATGGATTTCATGCTCATCCGGATCTGAAACCTCTATCATGAGTCTGTGAATGAACATGCTCTCCTTCTGACCCTCAAAGAACTCCCCCCATTCAGTGGGTTTTTTGAAACCAAGGTTAAGTATCCCCTCGAGGGCACTGTGCCATGCGGTTGAAAGATAATTCTCCTTTATGTGTGCACCATACTCGGTAACACCGTAAACCTCCCTGTACTCCACCTCTTCCATCCTGGCGGAATCCCTGATATAGAAATGGGGAACGCCTATCACAAGCCCTATGGTTCCATGTCTGTAGGGGGTGTGATCCACGAGCCAGTCCATGACATACTTCAGAAAATCACCATTGCTCATAAGATAATTGATGACATCGAGACTTCTTACGAATGCGGTGAGGTGAATCCTCTTTTCCACCACCATACAGCTTATCTCTGTAATTGCAGGAGGAGTTCTGCTGAAGTGATCATGGGGCATCCACACGGGGATGGACATCCTCCTTGTGAACTCAACTTCACTGAGTTTACGTGCCACAACGGGAAGATGTGGCTCAACTCTCGTCAGGTACGTCTCTCCATCTGAGAGATTCCATCCACTCATATCGGGGTTCATGACATCATGGGACCCGGGTTTCTTTACAACTGCAAACCAGGCACTCCCCCTTACGGTCTCGCCAAATCTTGATCTGGCCTTTATACCCTCTGCTTTGAGTTTTGAAAAAAGCACTGGCTGAAGATCCTCAAAGCTGTCAGATATGATCATCGCGATTAAGGTGTTTCGCATGACATATATAGAATGCGGTACCCTAATCTTCCTCTCTTATTTGCGACAACACTTTTTCCGCGATTCCATCACCGAGTATTGCCCTGAGATCGTCTCTCTTTATGAGTATATCTCTGGCTGTCCTTATACCTCTTGAATACATCTTTCTTGCCCTTATCCTTCCTATTCCTCTGAATCTTACAAGAGAGAGGAGTTCCTCTCTGACACCATGATGAAGCCTCTCCACAAGCTTTTCAGCCCGTTTTTCCACGGGATTTTCCATGATATGAGCTATCTTCGAAAGGGAATGGGCAAGCCATTCCCCTATTTCCACAATCCTCCTGAGATCTCCAGGGGCAATGGAGTACTTGTCACAGATTATGGACTCATCCTCCTCATCAATCCAGTCAAGGAGGCAGAGGGCAGTTTTAAATTCGCTCAGAAACCACTCATATTCAGGTGAGTTAACCGGAGGTTTATACGTGAGATTTTCCGTTTCTCCAGCAATTTCTTCTATCCAGTGATCCCTTCTGTTGATATAAAGTTTTTCCATATCCGGGACCCTGCATATGAGATGTAAGAGCTGTAGATCATCTCCATCGTCCATTTTCTCAATGGATTTACGAAAGATGAAGCCAGACATGGGATCGATGTAGAGCTTCGATACAACCTCTCCAAAGTATGTAGCCTGAAGAATTTCAGACCCCTCAATCATACCCCACTCTCCAAGCTGAGAGAGTATACTCTCAAATCCGGGGATGTCACCATTCTGAGAGAAGAAAAAAGTTTCACGGAATGAATTTTCAAGTTCATCAATCCTGAGGGGATTCTCAGCGATAAGGGAGAGAACATGAAATCTGAGATTCTTCTCTGATCCGAGCTTTGAGTAAACGGGCTCTGGCTCTGCAAGTATGTATCTCCATATGAGGTCTTCTGCTTCCCGTGCCGATTTCGCGAGAATTATTGCCTCCCCAAATGGATCGAGTCCGGGTCTCCCTGCCCTTCCGGCCATCTGCTTGTATTCAAGGCACGGGATGGGAACCGAGCCCTCATTCATTCTGTATCTTCTGTAACTTTTTATTATCACCCTCCTTGCTGGAAGATTCACCCCTGCAGCGAGGGTTGGTGTTGAAACAACAACCCTGATCAGGCCTTCCCTGAATGCCTTCTCAACGATGCTCCTCTCCTCATAGATCAGTCCAGCATGATGAAAGGCTGTTCCTTTCTCCACGCAATCAGCGAGTTTCCTGCCTGTATCCGTGCTGTCCAGTTCTCTGATCCTGCTTGAAATTAATCTCAGTTCTTCTGAAGATTCAAAAAAAACCGACAATTTTCTTGCGGTTGCTTCGGCTCTCTTTCTCGTACCATCGAAGACGAGAACCTGGCCGTTCTCCTCCAGGGTCTCCCTGACAAGACCTTCTAGGGTTCCTGCGGTTTCCCGCTCAACAAACATTCCGTCCTTCACAAGGATCAGTTTCTTTCCCGAGCTCACACCCTCATAAAGCTTCACAGGCCTCCAGCTGCTTTTCATGACCTCAGCATTGAGCCACTCTGCCAGTTCCTCCACATTTGCGATTGTTGCAGAAAGAGCAACTATCCTCAGGTCGGGGTTGAGCTTTTTCAGCTTGACGATGACCATTTCAAGGGTCGGGCCTCTATCAGGAGAGTCGATGAGATGAACCTCATCAACAACGAGACATGAAATGTATTTCATCCATGATGCGCGGTTCCTCATGAGAGAATCTGCCTTTTCACCTGTCGTTATAATTATATCATAGTTTCCAAGCCACTCATCTCTTGATTCGTAATCTCCAGTGGACAATCCAACCTTAAATCCAAGTTCGCTGAACTTCCTGAATTCATTGAATTTTTCAGAGGCAAGAGCCCTGAGAGGAACAACATACAGGCATTTTCCCCCTTTCATGATCTCGTACAGCATGGCAAATTCAGCAATAAGGGTTTTACCACCAGCGGTGGGAACCGAGATGACAAAATTTTTCTCTGAAAAAATGCCTTTCCTGAGTGCCTCCCTCTGTGGGGGGAAGCTGTCTCTTATACACATCTCCGCGCCCACG
>WAJW01000064.1 GCA_015523685.1 Archaeoglobaceae archaeon | reverse complement strand
TAATAGGGCTATGGGGCATATTTTTTCTGGCACCCTTTGTCAGAGACTACCTGCAACCATTGCTTCAGCACCTATCTTTTATCCCTTTATTTTCCGGAGAGACATTAAGCGGTCTTTCCATGTTAACAGCCATCCTGGTTCTGACCTTAATGGTTACACCGATAGTTGCGTCTCTGGCAAAAGATGCTCTTCTCATAGTACCCCATGATCTGAAAGAGGGACTCTACAGCCTCGGTGCCACTCGCTACGAGGTCATCAGAAATGTCTGCATACCTCATGCCAAGCAGGGAATCTTTGGAGGTATAATACTGGGATATGGCAGGGCACTTGGCGAAACAATGGCCGTAACCATGGTTATAGGAAACACTCCTTCCATATCCACCTCTCTTCTGAGCCCCGGCTACACCATGGCTGCAGTCATAGCCAATGAATTCACCGAGGCTTCAGGAGATGTCCATCTTTCAGCCCTTATCGGCCTCGCCTTTCTGCTTCTGGTAATCTCACTGGCTGTAAATCTTATGGGGAGGGTGGTAGTATGGAAATGGCAGCAAGAAAGATGAAAAATCATGCACTGACGATATACAGCATTACCAGCCTGATAATAATCACAATCCCCCTTCTTCATATTATAGCCACCACAATCATAAATGGTGTTCAGTCCTTCACACTGGAATTCTTCACATCCCTGCCCAGACCTCCCGGTGAAGAGGGTGGAGGGATTGCAAATGCCATTCAAGGTACAGCAATACTTATATCTCTGACCATGCTCTTCAGCATCCCACCATCTCTCTTAACGGCAATATTTCTCTCAGAATTCCCTGATAGCCGATTTAAGAATCTGATAAGACTGTTTAACGATACCTTTATGGGTACCCCTAGCATAGTTGCAGGTGTTTTTGCATATACCCTCTTCGTCACAAAATTCGGATTTTCAGCCATTGCAGGAGCTTTTGCGTTGAGTGTTCTGGCCATTCCAATGATGGTCAAGACAATGGAAGAGGCTTTCAAGCTTGTCCCTATAGATATCAGAGAAGCTGGTTTGAGTCTTGGAATCAGACACTGGAAAGTTGTCACAGGAATCGTGCTCCGTAGCGCCATGCCTGCCATTGCATCGGGGATCCTTCTGGCACTGGCCAGAATTTCTGGAGAGACTGCTCCACTGCTTTTTACAGCTTTCGGTAATCCAGACTTTGCTGGAAGCGTCACTGAACCAGTTTCAGCCCTTCCTCTTATGATCTATGTTTATGCCACCTCCCCATATCCGGACTGGAACCGTAAAGCCTGGAGTGCTTCCCTCATTCTTATGATTGCGGTACTCGCTATTAATCTGATAACAAAATACAGACTGAGGAGGAGGTGATTTTCAATATGAAAGACAAAATCGTTGTAAAAAACCTTAATGCGTGGTATGGTGATTTACAGGTTCTAAAGAACATCAACCTCACAATCATTGAGAATAAAATAACCGCGATTCTTGGTCCGAGTGGATGCGGTAAGAGTACGTTTATTCGATGTCTGAACCGACTTCACGAATTAAGACATAAAGCAAGAGCAGAGGGTGAAATATTGCTTGATGGAGTGAACGTTTTCAACATGGATCCGGTGGAAGTGAGGAAGAAGATTGGCATGGTCTTCCAGCATCCCAACCCTTTCCCCACAATGAACATTTACGATAACGTTGCAATAGGACTCAGGCTTAATGGTGTGAAAAATAAAGAGGCCATCGACAGAGCAGTGGAAGAGAGTTTGAAGGTAGCAGCCCTGTGGGATGAGGTCAGGGAGAAACTTAATTCTTCCGGAACCAGATTGAGTGGTGGCCAGAAACAGAGGCTCTGCATTGCAAGGGCCATTGCTACAAAACCTGAAATACTGATATTCGATGAGCCCACCTCAGCGCTGGATCCAATATCAGCCATGAAAATTGAAGATCTGCTCATCGATCTGAAAGAAAGGTATACAGTGATTATCGTCACACACAACATCCAGCAGGCCAGGAGGTTGAGTGATTATATCGCATTCTTCTGGATGGGTGAATTGATAGAGTACGGCCCCAATGAAAAAATTTTTAAAAATCCGAAAGAGGAGATCACCCGCGAATATCTGAAGGGAAGAGTGGGATGAAATTCTTCAGCATTGAAGGGCGAAAAGAATTTTATACCGGTATGGAATGCATGATACATGGGTCGTAAAGCCGGAATAATCCTTTCAGCAGCCGGGCTGGCACTGCTTGTAATAGCTCTCATCCTGGTTCTGACAGTATCCAGCGCAATAATGAACCCCCCGTCGGGACTGGGGGCACTGGCGGTTATAGGGCTTGTAGGTGTGGGTCTGGTTGTTGCAGGAGGTATCTGGATCATCGCCTGTGTGCTGTATGCCATTGCATATCTCACAACAAAAAGAATGGAGGACAGGATTGTCGGGGTGATGTTCGAGGCAGGAGGTGCCCTGCACTTCATCTTTCTCATAAACAGTGTTATGCTGATTTCAAGATCACTCTCAGGACCTCTAACGGAAAATGCGAGCATTGTGGTGCTTTTTCTGATCCTGCCTGTTGTTGCGGGGGCACTTCTTGTTGCAGGTGGGATCAGAAGGCTTTAACTTTCCATGAGGTGAAAAAGGTGGATGGAAAGGTCCTCTTTGTGTGCATCCACAACTCATGCAGGAGCATAATGGCCGAGGCCATTTTTAATGCTATCTCAAAAAAAATGGATTGCCGAAAGTGCGGGGATTGATAAATCGAAGGAAATTGACGGTTACACGAGAAAGATGCTTGAAGAAAAGGGTTTCAGAGTGAAGGAGAGACCTGAAGGTATGGATGAGAAAGATCTGGATGAGTTCGAGGTAGTAGTTGCGGTGTGTGATTCGGCATGTGTAAGCATTCCCGGGAAGAGAGTCATAAAATGGAACATACCAGATCCCTCCGGAACGTCTCCCGAAAACTACAGAAGGGTATTCAGCATGCTGGAAAACAAAATCAGAGAGCTTCTGATCGAACTGAATGATGTGGACTGAAAACCTTACGGCCTGTCTGCAGTTATCACAACAAAACCTCCCATACCATAACCCTCCTCGATCTTCTGAACCCGATTTATCTTCTCAGGCAGATCAAAGATGGTCTGAAAAGTTCTGATATTAACAAATCCAAGGGATTCCAGCCACTCAATTACCTCTTCAGGTGTTTTAAACTCAGCTTTATCAAAAATCCTCCCACCTTTTTCTCTGTAATATTTCCCGAGAAAGGATTCTCCATCTATAATACCGATCACAGCTCTGCCCCCACTTCTCAGAATCCTTCTGGTTTCCCTCAGTGCTTTGACGGTATCATCAAGGAAACACAGAAGAGTTACCATCAGAATAAAATCAAAACAGCTGGATTTTAAAGGGAGATATTCTGCTACACCTCTGATAACCTCAAGACCCCTATCTTTGGAGATTTCTGCCATTTTTAAAGATGGTTCAACACCCACCCTTATCCCAAGAGGAAGAGCGAATCTACCGGTTCCGGAGCCGATTTCAATGCTCTTCCCACTTTTTACAGCTTTTTTCAGTGCTTCAAGCTCCGAGATATAGACATGTTTAAAATCTTCAAACCATCTGTCGTACTCCGGTGCAAATCTATCAAATACCTTTACGCATAACCGTTCAATCACAGATGTAATTGAAAAGAGAGAGAATAAAATCTTAACTGTGAAGTTCTCTCATCTTTGCAACTATCGCATCGCCAACCTCGTAAGTTTTTGAATCTCCACCGAGATCATACGTCCTTACCTTACCTTCCCTGAGAACCTCTGTTACAGCGGACTCAATCAGCTTTCCCGCATTGGGATGACCGAGATAATCCATCATCAGCTTCCCGCAGAGGATTGCTGCCACAGGATTTACCTTGTACTGCCCGGTGTACTTCGGTGCTGAACCGTGGACGGGCTCAAACATGGCATTGCTGTCACCTATGTTTGCAGATGCTGCAAGACCCATTCCACCCATCAATGCTGCACCGAGATCTGAGATTATGTCCCCGAACATGTTTGAGGCAACGACAACATCATACCACTCCGGAGTTCTGACAAACCACTGGGTTATTGCATCAACGTACGCATAGTCCTTCTCTATATCGGGATATTCCTTCCCTATTTCCGTGAATATCTCCCTGAAAAAGGCACAGCTTCCAAGGACGTTGCTCTTATCACAGCACGTAACCCTCTTCCTTCCTTCCCTTTTCGCAAGCTCAAATGCATATCTTATTATCCTCTCTGCCCCCTTTCTTGTTGCCACCTTCACATCGCATGCAACGTCCTCTCTCACCCTTCCTCTGATCCCTGCATACAGATCTTCCGTATTCTCTCTTACAATGTAAAAATCAATATCCTCGGGTTTTTTGCCAGCAAGAGGGGTTTTGACACCCGGATAGAGTTTAATCGGCCTGAGATTAACGTAAAGATCCAGTTTGAATCTGAGAGCAAGCAATACCTCACTGCCCACAATTGTTCCGTCGGGTTTGTTAACACCCGGAAGCCCTATCGAACCGAGGTAGATGGCATCTGCTTCCCTGCATCTCTCAAAATCATCGGGATGTATTTCGTAACCCTTTTCCTTGTATGTATGGGCTCCCGCATCTATCTCAATGAACTCAAAATTTATATCGTCATACAGTTCCTCAACTGTTCTCAGAACTTTAAGTCCCTCATTTATGACTTCAGGCCCCACACCATCTCCGGGAATTACTGCGATCTCATACTCTTTCATGGTTATCCCCAACCTGACGTGGGAAAAACCCCATATATTTAGTTTATTATTGATGATCCGCCTTGCAACTGTCTGTCATGGCCCATTAAAACTATAAGCCGGATTTTTTAATGCTGTTCCGAATTGTGAAAGAAGTTGCGGAGAGCCTCATCTAACCGGAAACCACATGCTTCAGGGCGAGCATCATCATGACTCCCGATAGAAAGGCAAGAAAATTGATAAATGATTTCTTCTGATCCTCCTCTCGTATTATCTCTGGCAGGAGATCGGATGCCGAAACATAGATGAATCCTCCAGCTGTAAAGGGAAGCAGAAAGGGCAGGAATAGAGGATGCCCTGACATCAGGAATCCCACCACTCCTCCCACCACAGCGGTTATTGCGGATATGAAATTAACTGCCAGAGCGGTAATTTTTCTGAAACCCCCGAAAATAAGAACAGCGAAATCCCCGATTTCCTGGGGTATCTCATGGAAGATTATCGCCATGGTGACAGAAATTCCTGTTTCAACTCCCGCTGTGAAACCCGCTGCAATTGCGAGGCCGTCGAGAAAATTATGGACTGAGTCGCCAAAAAGGTTCATGAGAGCGAACGAATGCACCTCACAGCCGGATTCATGACAGTGTCTCCATCTCAGCAC
>WAJW01000063.1 GCA_015523685.1 Archaeoglobaceae archaeon | reverse complement strand
TTTAATGTGATAAGCTCAGTGAGGATTTACGCTGATCTTGCTGATAGCCTGTTTGTATTGGCTCTGAAAACAAAATCAACACCGGAAGAGATCAGAATTAAGGATATATGTAGTATAGAAAAAACAAGGAATGGATATGAAGTGATGATTTCACAGGAAAAATTTTCTCCCGATATCGCAATAATACTATCGAATAAGTTCGGTCATAATAATGTGATCCAGAAAGATAGAACTATAATTGAGTTGGAAAACGTAGAAGAACAGGATATAAAGGATTTTATGAATGGCACTTTTATTCCAGCTGAGATGCAGAGAATTGAAGATATAATAATAGAATTTGCTCATAGAATAATCCCAATTGGATATTATGCCAGAAAAAGAATTCAGTATAAAGGAATGGATGTATTCATAGCTGGGGAGAGACACATTACTGAAAAAGATATTGAGAGTGTTAAAAGGATTCTGGATAGACCCATACATAAGTTCGAATTCAAAAAGGAGAAAATCGAAGGAGAAGATCTCAGATATATACCTTACAAGGACGAGCTGGTGTGATAATGTTTGAAGTTGCCATGTTCAGGGGAGGCGCATATAAACACAAAATGTTAGTTGAGCTTGTTGAAGATCTCGGAGGATATGTGCTCGAGAAAAGGAAGATAGCACAGGAAATCAATCTTAAATTTGCTGTACCATTTGAAGACTGGGAATTTATAAGGGAGTTTGTGAATGAAAACTTGGATGGAACTCTGAAAACCCTTCCATTGCTCATGTGTGAAATCGCGGTGGTCTCTCCCACCATATCGAGGCACCATCTACCTCATTCAGTATGCGATATTGCAGAATTCCTTCGACGTCATGGAGCTTACACCAATGTAATCGGGCTTGCAACAGGAAGAGGTAAGGTGAGAGCGGGGATTACAGAAGATGAGGTAAGAATTATAAATGAGCATGAACTTGCTGTTATTGTACTGGGTAATTTCAGGACCTGTATTGAAGAAAAAATCCATATTTTTGATGATGTTAAAATTCAGAAGTTATTTGTAGGTGCTCCTACAGAAATAAAAGCAGATGTCCATTATGTAGGAAAAATTGGTAGGAAAGGGCACAGATTCAATACAATGGCCGAGATACAGCTGTTAAAGAATATAATTAAAAAAAGTGAAGAATTGATCAAAAATTTAAAAAGAGAACTGGAGTTGAATCCACCACTTTATCCAATTTTTTATATTATGGATCTCATAAAAAGGGATATAGAAGATCTTGAATATTCTGTTGCACCAACTCCCATGGTACCAAAGCTAAATGGTTGCAGGATTAACTTACCGTATGATCACTATCATGAAAAAATTGAAAATATAAAAGTAGAGGATTATAAATTAGCTGATCTGGCATCTATCACAAAATCTTATTTCAATGATTCGGTTCTTGTGAATTTAAAGCCCGCATATATGGTGGAGGTGACGTGATGGAAAAAACATACGTTGTGATGATATCTCCTGATTCACCAGTAACTCCTTCAGATGCATCGAAGCGAGTTTTAATGATGAAACTCGATCTATCGGTTAAAGAAACCTGTTTTGGACTTATAATCGAAGGAGAAGAGGATTTGCTCAATGAAGCTGTTGAAGAACTCAAACGAATTGATAGATATGGGATCTATGTTAAGGAGAGAGGATTCAAAATTTATGATAACAGAATTTGCAGGCTTGTAAGAAAAAAAAGAAGACCAGGATTTCATCAATTTGAAAGAGAGTATGCAACGCTTCCGTATATAAGGTATGGACTCTCAGCATATGAAAAAGGTATGGAAATGCCGGAAAAGATTAAACCAAGGAAGATTCCTGCTCAAAAACTTAAAAAATTGATCAAGGAGATGACATATGAAGGTGATGGTGTATCCCCCAACTAGTGTTGTGATTGCAGATCTCATAAAAAGGATGGGACATGAACCTCTTGTAACCGGAGTGGTTTTAAAAGATAAAGTCGGCATTGATCTGGACTCTCCACCGTATGAGATAACATTGAATGATCTTAAAAACTCACTTGAGTATCTGTCTGTTGAGACCCCTGCTGGAATGAGAGGTAGAATCGCACTTATCATGCCTCTTATCAAGAAAGCTGATGCAGCAATAATAATTCAGGATTCTGATTTCAGTTTTGGATGTGGAGGGTGTGATAGGGCTAACAAGTTTCTGATATATCAAATAAAAAGTAAGGGAATACCGTTCATAGAGGTGCAATATCCACGTGATGAGAATGAAGCAGTAGCATTTGTAAAAAAGATCATGGATTTTCTGAAAAAATTAGGAGGTATATGAAATGCTAAAAATCGCACAATTGTCCTGTGGAACAGAGTATGCTGGAATACAGGGAACTCTTGAGAGGGTTGCTAAAGAATATGACATCCAGCTCGTATTTCCGGATGTGGAATTTGATGAGATAGAGCCTCTAAGTTACGAAATTGGACTTTTACCTGCATCTCCAAGTTTAAAGCTGATGGTTGCCAGAGCGGTAAAGGTTCTGGAACATCCAGAGGATTATCACGGGGTTTTTATACTCTCATGTTTCAAATGTGCTGAAGGTACATATGTCCGTAATGAGATAAGAAGGCTGATTCACAAGAATACTTCATTACCTATTATAACATATAATGTTGTTGAAAACCTGAAAATTCCAAACTTAAGAATTAGATTAGAAGCCCTGAGGACCATAATAACACGAAAGGATATTTTGATGAGAACGAGACAGGAAGGGGTTACTGTAGGAATAGATTCAGGTTCATCCACGACCAAAGGAGTGCTCATGGAGGACAATGAAGTTCTGGCAGAAGCATGGATTCCAACAACCACTGTTATAGAAACTGCTTCAAAGGTTCTCGATTCACTGGTTGAAAAATCAGGCGTGAATTTAGAGGGGGTTGACGGAATAGGAGTGACAGGGTATGGAAGAATAGAAGTTGGTAAAGAGCTCAGAGCAGATTTAATACAGGAGGAAATAAGCGTCAACTCAAAGGGTGCTGTGTTTCTGGCCAATCATCATAAAGGTGACGCTACAGTCGTTGATGTGGGTGGACTTGATAATAAAGTAATAACTCTGTACAACGGAATTCCTGATGACTTCACAATGGGTGGTGCATGTGCAGGGGCTTCTGGCAGGTTTTTAGAGCTAACAGCAAGACGTCTCGGGGTAACTCTTGAAGAACTTGGCGACCTCGCAATGGAGGGCAATCCCCAGAATGTTCAGATGGATAGCTACTGTTCCATTTTCGGTATCCAATCACTCGTATCTGCACTGAGTGAAGGTGCAAAAAAAGAGGATGTTGCAGCTGCTGCATGTTTCAGTGTTGCAGAACAGGTCATCCAGCAGCAGATGCAAGAGATTGAGATTAGAGCGCCTATCATCCAGGTTGGCGGAACCGCATTAATTAAGGGATTAAATAGAGCATTCTCATCCATACTCGGTGCAAAGGTCATAGTTCCAGAGTATCCACAGTTTGCCGGAGCAATAGGTGCAGCCGTTTTAGTGTCATCTTTTGTCTGATTCACCCCTATATATAAGGGGGAAGTTTTAATCGATTTAATTCACCATTATTTATGGTGATTAGATATGTATGGAAAACATAAGATGGTTGGAAATCCTCAGACCCACCAGATTGGGTGTCATGAGTCAGTTCCCAAAATTGCTCATGAATCGGAGAAATCCGCTCTTTCCCAGTGGCCCATCCAGCTTCACTTAGTTCCCACGAAAGCTCCATATCTAAAAAATGCCCATATTCTTTTTGCAGCAGATTGTGTGCCTTTTGCATATTCAAATTTCCATGGGGACTTTCTCGAGGGAAAAAAGATAATAATAGGATGCCCAAAGCTTGATGACACATCTCCATACGAGGATAAATTGAAAGAGATATTGGCTGAAAATGATGTAAAATCTCTAACACTTGTTCATATGGAAGTACCGTGTTGTTATGGTGTGGAGAGAATTGCAAAATCTGCCATAGAAAAACTGGACAAATCAGACGTGAAGATCCCTATTAAAAAGGTGGTTATTTCAATACAGGGTGAAATAAAAGAAACGAGCGACATTAATTAGTTTGATCTTTTATTTTACATTATAATCTTTTTTTCTGATGTATCCTGAACTCCATTGTTAATTTCTGGATTTCTTCGAGATCCACAGGTGTAGGAGAGGAATATGGAGAGTTATTTTTAATTTTCTTTGCGAGTTTGCGATATTCCATGGCCTGAATTGAGTCTGGATAAGCTTCCATTACTGTTTTTCCCTGCAGTTCGGCATTCTGAACAAACTCAGATCGGGGTATATAATGTATCACTGGTACATTCACCATTTTTGAGAATTCGTATATGATCTCACGCTCGTATGCAATATTTCTCAGATTTGCAATAATACCTCCAATTTTCAGCCCTTTTTTGCCTCCACCCATTTTAAGGATATTTTCAACCCCGAGAAGTAAGTTATTGGCAGCGTACAGTGCCATTAATTC
>WAJW01000062.1 GCA_015523685.1 Archaeoglobaceae archaeon | reverse complement strand
GAATTGGGGAGTAGGACATTACCTCAAGTTCCTCCCTGTTGGATGTCACCAAGATGAGCGCAATGAATCCAAGAAAAATCAGAGATATGGGAGGAATGAGGGATATCACTGTAATCATCAATGATTAAAATGCACACTGTTAATATAAAAAATTTTTGAAATTGATAAAATTCACATTTACAAATAAATTAAAAATTCGAGAAGTTTAAAAAAGTTCGTGAAGGTTGATTCTGTATTTTCCGAGCTTTCCACCGTAATTGCCTGCAGATATTTTAACGACACCGTCAACCCTGACAGCAGCCTCTATCCCGACCCTTGTTGCCTCTTTAACTGCATCTTCGGTGAGACCATTTATAACTATCTCGTAAATGGCTGTAACATCATCCGGGACCTCACTTCCCTCAACTTCATTTTTTATGGATGGAGCGAACTTTTCATTCGTGGTCGCTTTGAGAAACTTATACCTGTTCGCCCCGACCTTGGAGCCGGAAGCAACAACCCCTCCCGGGAATGGGGTTATGACTCCATCAACATTCCTTATGGCATCCACTGCAGATTTTGCCGCCATCAGAGCTGAAGGCTGTGTTCTGCCAAAGATAAAGAAATTACCTCCAGCAACCCCATCGGTATAACCTATCGATTCCTCAATGAGAAAATCACCTTCCATCATGGGAACTGCGTACATTGTTTTACCATAAACCTCGAGCTTCTTTTCAAATCCATCTCCAAAATATCTAAGCTTGTTTCCTGTGTCAAATCTAAGCTCTGAATCTGGAAGGCCATCAAACACAGCAGTAGTGGGTGCCGTCAGAACACACTGTCCTATCCTTGCCAGCAACTGCTGTTCCAGTCCCTTTTCACTCATATGACAGATCTGGATGTACACACCGTGCCTTCCATCCGGTGTGTCTTCCGGGCCTATAAATTTCTCTACTCCAGCCTCTGCAGGACACATTATCACAGATGTTCCGAACCCTGTAGCCTCTGTTGCAGCAATACCTGCCCAGTACTCGTCTATCGCAGTTATGAGAACACGTCCTATTTTTATGGGAAAAGCTTCTGCAAAAGTATCCTCTATTTCAACTCCATTTATCTTCATATTATTCACCCCTCCCCTGTCAGCATTCAACGAATAACATTCCTTTGATTGCTATCATAAACGAAAGTTTTAAATATAATGAATACTAACAAAAAGTTACGAAATAATGGTAAGGGGGTGATGGAATGAGGTGGGATCCTGTTATGGAACTCAGAAGGATGCAGGATAGATTAAACAGACTTCTTGAGGAATTTGAACCATTCATACCTGCGAGAGACAGACCACCTGTTGATATAATCGAGGAGGACGACAGGTTCAGGGTTCTGGCAGATCTCCCCGGATACTCAAAGGATGAGATTGAGGTGAGCACCGATGGAGAATATCTGACAATTAGAGCAGAGAAAAAGGAGGAGAAGGAAGAGACCAAAGGAAATTTCATCAGGAAAGAGAGAAGCCACCAGAGAATCTACAGGCGTCTGAGGATACCCGGAGAAATCGACGAGGAAGGGATAAAGGCAAGGTATTCAAGTGGAGTGCTGGAGATAACAATCCCAAAAATCAGAAAGCGGGGAAAGACAATCGAAGTTGAGTAGAACTGTATTTTTAATTCCCATTCTTCTCTGCAGCAATCCCGAATAGCCTAAATTTTTAAATATCATATTCCTGTTTTGCCTTTTATGGACATTCCTCCATCCCATCCAAGATACACCTCCCTTTTAACCAGAGAAAAGCTTGTTGAGGGTGTGAGAAAGGGCTTTACCTCCATCCATGGTTTGATTGCACACGGCAGGGGCGAAGCCTTTGATTACCTTCTGGGAGAGAAGACACATACTTTTGCAATTGAGGCTGAAAAAACTGCTGTGGCATATCTTCTTACCTCAGAACATCCTGTGATCTCGGTCAACGGCAACACTGCAGCCCTTGTTCCGGATGAAGCTGTAAACCTTGCAAAGGTAACCGGGGCAAAGCTTGAGGTAAACATCTTTCACTGGAGTAAAGAAAGAGTGGAAAAAATAAGAGATGTTCTCCTCGATTCAGGAGCCGAAGAAGTCCTCCACGAAGGTGATGCAGAGCTGAAGGGCATTGATCATTCCAGAAGATTCGTCAGCTCAGAAGGAATATTAATTGCTGACACTGTCCTTGTGCCCCTTGAAGATGGAGATAGGTGTGAAATTCTGAAAAGACATGGAAAAAAGGTTATAGCCATCGATCTGAACCCCATGTCGAGAACTGCTCTCAAAGCAGATGTGACCATAGTGAATAACATAGTACGCGCATTTCCTGAGATGATTGAACTTGCAAAGGAATTAAAGAAAGAGGAGAGAGAGGAGATGGAGAAGATCATCAGGGGATACTCGAACAGAAAGATACTCTCACAGGCATTCACCACGATAAAGGATAACCTGGAGAAGATGGCGGAGGGGATACTTTGATTGTTTCAATTGATGAGATAATTTCAATGGACAGAAAAATAGATTTTGAGAGGTATATTCCCGATGTCCAGAACATCATTGAGGGTGTGAGGAAAGGTGGAGATTCTGCTCTCATCGAATATACTGAAAAGTTCGACGGGGTCTGGCTCAGAGATCTGAGAGTTTCGGATGAAGAGTTCAGGGAAGCTGGAAAAAAAGTGGATGATGATTTTCTCAGAGCCCTGAAAATTGCAAAGGGCAATATTGAAAGATTCCACAGACAGCAAATGAAGAACATGGAGTTTGAAATTGACATGGGTGGCTATACAGCTGGCAGAAAGGTAACCCCGCTTGATTCAGTGGGCCTTTACATACCGGGAGGCAGGGCAAGTTACCCCTCAACGGCTCTCATGTCTGCCATCCCGCCCATTATTGCAGGAGTGAGAAGAATAGTCGCATGCACTCCTCCAGATAAGAACGGGAGGGCAAATCCCCATGTGCTCACGGCATTGAGGCTCTGTGGAGTGGAAGAGGTTTACAAGGTTGGGGGAGCTCAGGCCATCTCAGCCATGGCGTACGGTACGGAAACAATTCCAGCGGTGGATAAGATTGTCGGGCCGGGGAATATCTATGTAACTGTGGCAAAAATGCTCGTCAGGAATGATGTTGAAATTGACTTTCCTGCAGGTCCGAGCGAGATTCTCATTCTCGCTGACGATTCTGCAAATCCCGAATTCATCGCCTTTGATATGCTTGCCCAGATGGAACATGACCCTCTTGCAATCTCTGTCCTCATAACCACCTCGGAAAGGGTCGGAAAGGAAGTTGAGAGAATCATCGAATCCCATTCCCCTTCATCTGGCATTTGGAGAATAGGTATTGCAGGGAACATGGATGAGGCCATTTCTGCGGTAAACACGTTCGCTCCAGAACACCTGAGCATATTCACTGAGGATCCTCTGAGAGAGTTCGGGAAGGTAAAAAATGCGGGCTGTGTGTTTCTTGGAGAGTATTCTCCTGTATCTGCAGGAGATTACCTGAGCGGAACAAACCACATACTCCCAACCTCCGGATACGCGAGGGTTTTTTCAGGGCTTGGTGTGGAACATTTTCTGAAATTCATATCATACCAGAAGATTTCAAGAGGGGCTTTGAAAAAAATGGAAAAGCATATAAGCATCATTTCTGAGGTGGAAGGCCTGAAATACCACGGTCTGGCTGTGAAGGTGAGACTGGATGAGAAAATTCGCGGGAGACATAACTGAAAAGGATGATGGAAAAGAAATTACGCTTAAAGGATGGGTTCATGAGATCAGGGATCTTGGAGGGTTGAGGTTCATTCTTCTCAGGGACAGAGAGGGGATCGTTCAGATAGTTCTTCCTAAAAAAAAGGTCAGAAGGGAAGTATTTAATATCACAAAGGAAATCTCCCGTGAATCTGTGATAGAGGTCAGGGGATCTGTGAAAAGAGAGGAGAAAGCTCCTGGTGGTTTTGAAATACTGCCCTCTGAGATAAGGGTGATAAACAGATCCCTCTCACCCCTTCTCCTTGAAGTCACGGAAAAGGTTCCCGCAGATCTCGACACCCGACTGGACAACAGATTCCTTGATCTTCGAAGGCCTAAAATACAGGCAATTTTCAGGATCAGGCATGAGATACAGAAGGCAGTAAGAGATTTTTTGAGCGAAAAGGGTTTTATAGAGATTGTAACACCCAAGATAGTTGCGACTGCCACGGAAGGTGGGGCGTCTCTTTTTCCCATCTCCTATTTTGAAAAGGAGGCATTTCTCAATCAGAGTCCCCAGCTATACAAACAGATGATGATGTCCGCAGGATTTGAGAGGGTTTTCGAGATAGGTCCCATTTTCAGGGCGGAGGAACATAACACCACAAGACACCTGAACGAAGCAACATCCATTGACATAGAGATGTCCTTTGCGACTCACGAGGATGTCATGGACATTCTGGAAAAGCTCATTGTTTTTGTTTATGAAAGAGTTGGTGAAAACTGCGAAAAGTACCTGAAGTGGATGGGCAGGGAAATTGAAATTCCGGAAATGCCCTTTCCAAGGATAACATACGATGAAGCCATAGAAATAGCTGGAAAGGAGATCTCCTGGGGTGATGATCTATCAACAAAAGCCGAGAAGACCATCGGAGAGCACATGGGACAGCATTATTTTATAGTGGACTGGCCCACACACATCAAACCATATTACTCAATGCCATATGAAGATAATCCAGAGCTTTGCAG
>WAJW01000061.1 GCA_015523685.1 Archaeoglobaceae archaeon | reverse complement strand
TATAAGAGACAGAATAAGAAGAATCGAAAACAGCAAGAGGACAACCCCAACCGTTTTTAAAATTCCATTTCTATCCATTTTCATTACCTTCTTCCTCCTTTAAGACTCATTCCATTCTGAATTTCACATTCTGATCCACGACCTCAATTTGAAAATTTACATCGTGACAGCATGAAGAACACTCGTACTTTGAAGGGATGGGGAGGTTCCGGGCTTTATGGCACTGAATACAGTCATTTAATCTGTATTCCATATCCCCGAATTTAAAAACAGGAGACGGTATGCCGTATTCTTCTGACAGAACCCTGTCGAGCTGGGGGATTTTATTCCTCCCGAGAAGAACCTTTGCATCATTTCCGGATTTTATAATGGCCATTGGAACGGCAGGTGAAATGTTAAGGCTTTTAATTGCATGTACGAAAAGAGATTTGCTCATGTTACTGCACGTTTCGGGTTTTGTGAGATCGCAAAAGTCAAATTCAGCCTTAACATGGGATGAAAGGAATTCCATGTATGGCTCCACCGCCCTGCAGTTCGGACATTCGGGATCATAATAATAGTAGATTTCAACACTGTAGGGTGTTACTCCTGCTTTCTCTGTCTGGTTTTGCGGTGGAGGTGTGGCATGACTGGAAACCGAATTCGGGGACCCGGAACATCCAGTGAGATAGGTAGTGGCAACAAGCAATATCGCAAGAGACAGGATCTTCAGGTTCTGAGTCTTCATACAGAACATCAAATGATTGTTATAGGTGATAAATATTGGCTTTGAAATAACTTTTTAATATATGAAAGTAAATGCAATTATAGCTGATGGTATGAATAAAGAAATAATTCATATCATCGATGAAACAGCCAGATGATTCTCCATGGTATAAGTTTTTTAACTTCTTTTATTTTCTTTTAAATTTTCTCTGCCAGTTCTACATATTTAAAAAATGTAAGATTGGAGAGGTGGCTTGTTTGGGCAATTTATTATTGTCCCGTTTTGCTCTGAGAACTGACACCCGAACATTAGGCGAAGATTCATGAAAAGTTTTTTAAAATTAAGTGACCCAAAATTCCAGCACCGGAAAATTTATTTTTCACTGTATTAAATTATAACATGCCCGTTGCCATGCGTCACGTGATGGAAGATGAGCGTGATTCCACAAACGGGCGACACACCTCTTATTTATTTCTGAAACATATTGAGATAAATTTCAGAAATATTAAATATATTCATGCCAACCCGTTACCATGGTTTACCTTCCCGATGTCTTCAGCTGTCTGGTGAGGATGGGATATGCGGTTGAAAGCAATGAGGCCATCCTTATATGGGAATCTCTTTTTGGAGTGGAGGATGATGAAAAATGGGACGTCCTTTTCTCTCTTCTGAAAGACGTCCAGACCCACAGATTGCTCCTCATGCGAATACTCGAAATAGTGGGTAAAAACACGGGAATATCTCTTCCTGAGAGGAACGTACCACCCTGGATAAAGGAGCTTGATCACTCCACTGATTTTATAACAAATATGGCAGGAGAACTGCTAAAATGGGAAAAATGGTCAGAGAAATTCTATCTTCGCCTTAGAAAGATGGATCTGGATAGTTTAGGCGATATTCTGGGTGACGAACCCGTTGATGAAATCAAATCAATACTCGATGAACTCATAGAGTGGGAGTCAAAGCATATTAGATTGATTGAAGATCTGATGTCACTTGATTGAATTTCCAGATTTAGCGCATTGCACACTTCAAACGAAAAATTTAATTATCCTGCTTTTCAGTTCTACACAGAATTCAGAGGTGAGACGGTGAAACTGAATGAGATCGAGGAGAAATGGCAGAGAAAATGGGCTGAATCCGGCATTTTTAATGCTGATCCTGATCCTTCCAGAAAAAAATTCTTTATCACGATACCCTATCCCTACCTCAATGGGAATCTTCATGCAGGACATACCAGAACATTCACCATCGGTGATGCAATAGCGAGATATAAACGAATGAAGGGCTATAACGTCCTTTTTCCCATGGCCTTTCACGTTACGGGAACACCGATAATAGGTCTTGCGGAACTCATAGCCAGCAGGGATGAGCAGACATTTCGTGTTTACAGAGAGTTCCACAACGTTCCCGAGGATGTTCTCCCTTCATTAACAACTCCTGAGAGAATAGTCGAATACTTCAGTCGGGAAGCAGAGAGGGATATGAAATCAATTGGTTTTTCCATAGACTGGAGAAGAAAATTCACCACAATGGACCCCGCATATCAGAAATTTATCGAGTGGCAGTTCAGAAAATTGAAGGAAAAAGGTCTGGTGGTGAGGGGTTCTCATCCCGTCAGATACTGCCCCCATGATGAAAATCCCGTTGAAGATCATGACATCCTGAAAGGAGAGGGGGCAACGATTGTTGAATATACGATTGTCAAATTCGTAAATGATGATGGACTCATCTTTCCGTGTGGAACTCTCAGGCCTGAAACCGTATTTGGAGTAACAAACCTCTGGATAAATCCCTCGGGAAGGTACGCTGTTTTCCAGGTGGACGGAGAGAGATGGATACTGAGTCTGGAGGCCGGAGAAAAGCTGAAATATTTCGAAAAGGCTGTTAAAAAAATCAAAGATGTGAACCCTGAAAATCTTATTGGAGAATCGGTGAGAAATCCCGTCACCGGAGAGAATGTCCCTGTACTTCCTGCTGACTTTGTTGATACGGACAATGCAACGGGAATCGTCATGAGTGTCCCCGCTCATGCCCCATACGACTATGTTGCTCTGGAAGAGCTTAAAAGAAATGCAGACGGGAAATTAAAGGAAATAGCGAAGGATATCAAACCTGTCGTCCTGATATCCCTGAGGGAGTATTCGATTCCCGCAAAGGAAATTGTGGATGAGATGGGTATAAAGTCCCAGTCTGAAACAGATCTCCTGGAAAAAGCAACTAAAGTGGTCTACAGAAGAGAATTTCATGAAGGTGTTCTGAACGATAGAACGGGAAAATATGCTGGTATGAAGGTATCAGAAATCAAGGACAGACTGCATGAAGATCTCATTTCGATGGGTGTGGGAGATGTGTTTTATGAATTCAGCGAGAAACCCGTTGTATGCAGATGCGGAACAGAATGTGTGGTCAAGGTGGTCAGAGATCAGTGGTTCCTGAATTATTCCAGTCCGGAGTGGAAAAATAAAGTGCTGAAACTGCTCGATGAAATGGACATAATTCCGGAAGCATACAGGGTTGAATTCAGAAACAAGGTGGAATGGCTCAAGGATAAGGCCTGTGCGAGAAGAAAGGGGCTGGGAACAAGATTACCGTGGGATCCCCAATGGTTGATAGAATCTCTCGCAGACTCCACAATCTACATGGCGTTTTACACCATCGCAAAGTACATAAACGAGGGTAAAGTCTCAGCGGAAAATCTGAACGATGAGTTTTTTGATTTTGTATTTCTCGACAGGGGAAATGCTGAAAAGGTTTCTGAAACAACCCGAATCCCCAAAGACCTGTTGATGGAGATGAAGGATGAATTTGAATACTGGTATCCTGTAGATCTAAGATCTTCAGGGAAGGATCTGGTGGCAAACCACCTTTTATTTTTCCTTTTCCACCATGTTGCGATATTTCCACCGGAAAAATGGCCGAAAGCGATAGCGGTGAATGGATTTGTATCTCTTGAAGGCCAGAAGATGAGCAAGTCTAAAGGGCCACTGCTCACGATGAAAAAGGCCATTCAGGATTACGGGGCGGATGCAACAAGGCTCTACATTCTGAACAAAGCCTCCCACCTCCAGGATGTGGACTGGAGACGAAAGGAGGTTGAAAATACGGTCAACCATCTCCTGCGTATCATCAGACTGGCAGAGAGACTTGCAGGAAAGGGGGGTGAGAGAAAACCGATAGATCGATGGATGAGGAGCAGACTCAACAGACGGATAAAGGAGATAAACCTCGCTCTCGATAACATAGAGACCCGCGATGCGGTGAACCTGATCTACTATGAGCTTTTTAACGATATCAGGTGGTACCAGAGGCGGGGAGGGAAGGCACTTTTCAGAGATATCGTGCACACATGGGCAAGGTTGATGGCCCCGTTCACACCCCATGTTGCCGAGGAGATATTCTCATGGTTCAATGAGGGGTCTGTATGTACGAAGGAGTATCCGGAGTGGGATGAAAATGCAATCGATGACATGGTGGAGGCAGAGGAGGAATACATTACCGATCTTGTGAACGATATCAGAGAGGTTGCCCAGTTACTGAGAAAAGACAGCCCGGAGAGGGTGTTTGTTTATGTTTCGCCTGACTGGATGAGAGAGGTTGTTGAAATTGCAAAGAGTGGTGAAGACTTCAGGGATGCGATGAAAAAGGTTATGCAGAGTGAGGAACTCAGAAAGAGGGGTAAAGAAATCTCAAACCTTGTGAGATCTATTTTTGATGGTACGCTGAATCCAGTCTATTCATCCATCAACGAGAGGGAAGTGCTGGAGAGGGAGAGGGATTTCATAATGAAAGAGACGGGGTGCAACGAACTCATAATAGAGCCTTCAGAATCACCCTCTTATGATCCGGAGAAGAGGAGCAGAAGGGCACTTCCCGGGAAACCTGCAATTTATGTGGAGTGAGGATCGCTCCGGATTTTAAATAAAATAGGTTCAGGGTCAGACAGACAGGATCGATAGAAAAGAGTTCATTATACTCTTGATCAGATCCTGCTGGGTAACGAGACCGACAACCTTCCCATCTTTTGTTACGTAGAGCTGTTTTATATCTTTTTCAAGCATGAGCTTCATCGCTTCATACAGGGTTGCATCCTCGTCGATTGTGATCAGAGGTGAGCTCATTATCTCCGATACCTTGACCTTCTCCGGATTCAACCTCTTTGCTATAACCTTTCTTAGAACACTTCCTTCAGTAATTATACCAACAGGAAGGGAATCCCTTGTGACAAGAAGACACTTTCTCTTTTCGCTGGCCATTTTCTCTGCTGCATCGCACACGGACGTGTCTTCTTCAACGCTACTTACTCCCTTATGCTCGATATCCTTTACTTTCAGTGTAACAGGCATCTAAATCACCGATATATTTCCTCATCTATTAGTATTTATTATTTTTGAGATTGGTTGAAAAAACGAAAAATTAAGATACTCAGGGATCAAACAACACATGATGAAAAGAGCTGTGATCTCCATAGGTGGTTCTGTACTGATACCCGAATTCAATTCAGAAAAAATAAGAGGGTTCTCGAGAGTAATTTCAAGACTCTCGGAGGAAGCGATCGTATTTATAGTTGTGGGCGGTGGAAAGATATCGAGGGAATATATTTCCCTTGCAAGAGAACTCGGCGCCTCTGAAGTTATATGCGACGAGATAGGTATCGATGTGACAAGGATAAATGCAAGAATTTTGATCGCATCTCTGGCGGATAAAGCATATCCTGAGGTCGCAAGATCGTTTGAAGAGGCATGGAGAGCATCAAAAACGCATGACATTGTTGTATGTGGCGGAATGTTCCCCGGACAGACGACAGATGCCATATCCGCCCTTCTTGCGGAATACGTCAGGGCCGATATACTCATCAATGCAACATCGGTTGATGGTGTTTACACATCAGACCCGAAAGTTGATCCATCTGCAAAAAAGTTTGAGAGGATGACCCCCGGGGAACTGTGCGAGGTGGTGATGTCCCAGGTTATGAGGGCGGGTGCAAGCACGGTTCTCGATCCTGTTGCAGCAAAAATTATAGAGAGGAGCAGGATAAGGACAGTTGTTGTATCCGGAGAGGACCCTGAAAATATCATAAAGGCATGGAGGGGTGAGATCAGCGGTACGATCATAGAGTGAGTTTACATCATACAATTACAGTACCTTCAATCATTACATTTTATGGAGAAAATATAAGAAAAGTTTATATCGTAAACACACCATATGTAATGTGGTGGTCCAATGATAGCGAATTATGGGTATAGAGATGGTTCCGGAACATATTACATAAGCATTGATACTGATAAGTGCGATGGATGCATTGATCTGCCAGCCCCGAAGTGCGTGGAGGTATGTCCATCTGATGTCTTCGAAGTGGTGGATGAAGACCCGAACGATCCTCTCAGAGAAGAACCCGTTGCAGTGGTCAAGGAGGATCAGAGGAACAAGATAAGGTTCAGCTGTGCGGTCTGCAAACCGGCAAGTGGATATGAAATAAGCGAACTTCCCTGTGTTAAAAACTGTCCGAAAGGTGCGATAGACCATTCGTGGTAGAATGACTGGATGGGAAAAGGCCTTTACCGTTGAAAAGGACAGGGCAGAGGAATATGTGAGCATGTATGAATCCATGGGATACGAAGTCAGGGTTGAGGAGACAAAGAGCTGTGGCCTTAATGATGGAGGGGACTGCAACATCTGCTACCTTTCAGGTGATTACGTCACAATATACATAAGAAAAAAGGAAGGGAGGGACGAACTGGAGGATCTATTTGAGGAGTAGAATTTTCCGGTAATTAACTGAAGGTAAATAAAAATTCCCGGGGGAAGTTATCCCACCTTCTTTGCACACTGAGCACAGCAGACAACCACTTTTTTACCATCCACCTCGGTTTCATAGGTTGCAAAGATGCATTCTTCATCATTCAATTCAATTCCACAAAGCTCACATGCCTTCATGATCCCATCTCACAGTATGATCTCTATATCAAGTTCTTCAGCAAGTTCCTTATAACGGTTTCGTATGGTAACCTCTGTTACACCTGCCACCTCTGCCACTTCTCTCTGGGTTCTTCTCTGACCGCAGAGAATTGAAGCGATGTATATTGCCGCCGCTGCAACTCCTGTTGGCCCCCTTCCTGATGTTAGCTCTTTTTCCTGAGCCTGTCTCAGAATCTCCATCGCCTTCTGCTGCACATCTCCGCTGAGTCTGAGGGCAGAGCAAAATCTCGGCACATAGTCC
>WAJW01000060.1 GCA_015523685.1 Archaeoglobaceae archaeon | reverse complement strand
TTTCTGAAGTACTCAAAGATCTTCCCATCTTTTTCCGTTAACATTATACATGTCTCACCCTCAACCAGCTTGATTTCTGCAAGCCCGTACTTCCCATATTTCATCTGAAAGAACTCTTTTTATCGGGGATATTTAAAAACTTTCATTATGTTTCTATCGGAAGAAGGATTTTATGTTTGAATCAACATTCAACTGATATGCACAGGCTTGAGATAGAAGTTGTGAGTGTGAAGGGAGAGTGTTCTGCGGGATACAGGAAAGGAGATAAGTTCTACGTTGAAGACCCGAACATAATCAGTTCCAGCCCCATCTGCATCTATGCCATCTCGGCTCTCATTCCATATCTGACCGCAAAATACAGGGATGTTTCTGAGGATGACTGGATAAATCATGTTGAACTGCTTGAATGCCCTGATCCAGAAAATACGGTAATGTTCAGGGTGAGGAGAGTTTAATCTCAGACAACCCGTTTTAACACCGGCAAGAGGTAACGCCCGAACCTGAGCTTCAGGGGCAGTCTTCCCCTTATAAGGGTATTCATCTCTTCCCTGCTGACAAGCTTCTTCATCAGTCTCATCATTGAACTCTCGTCCCCCGCAACACTGTCCCATAGGGTCTTTATTCTGTAGCTTTCCACCAGAGTTTCAAGAAGTTCCCTTTTCCATCTCCTCTCATATTCCCTCAATTCCAGTTTCCCGTCAAGATATCCTCTCACAACCTCACCTGCAATCCTTCCGCATATCATTCCGGTCGGATTTCCCGCTCCTACATGGGTTATTATCTGACTTCCCGCATCTCCTGCGAGAATTACATTTCCAATCAGTGTTTCTGATGGCAGATCAACCGGAACCACTGCACCAACCCTGTCCACAACCTTCGCATTTTTCAGATAGTCCTTTGATGGCCCGAATTTTCTCACAAACCTTTCGAGGGCTTTGTAGATTGAGTCTCCTTCTCTCGCATATTCACGTCTGAAACCTATCCCCACATTTGCAATTCCATCTCCTTTGGGAATTATCCAGGCGTAACCTCCCGGGGCTATATCTCTCCCGATGAACATCTTGACAGAATCTTCCTCGGATTCAACACCCTTCATAACATACTGAAGAGTGGGGCAGAGATCAGGCCTTTTCATTCCAAGGGATCTCCTCACAATGGAGTTACCTCCATCGCATCCGAGAACAACATCCGCTTTCAACTCAAACTCTCTGCCCGTGGATCTGTCCCTCACCGTAAGCACGTCACCCCTGAGGGCCAGAACAATATGTCCGGTTAGAATTTCGACATCGCTCCTCTCTATCATGTGCTGAACCATCTCATCCCTGTTTATTATATAGGACTCAAATTCAGAGGGTATTACAGTTCCATCCGGCAGAATCAGCTCTATCGTTCTGGTTTTATTCACGGCGAATTTCCGGGGAATTCTGAAAAGATGGTGATTTTCAAGGGATGGTATGAGGGTTTTTATTTCCCTTTCAGTCGGGATGAGTTCTCCGCATTCAACGGGTTTCCCGGGTTCAAATCTCTTCTCAATCCCTACTGCATCACATCCCTCAAGAGGGTCAAGAGCAAAACTCCCTGCAACATTTAATCCAACAACGGCAACCTGAGCACTCATTCAACGCCCCTGAAATCAGAATGTATAAAAATTCTTTGATTCTCTCACCTCAAGAACCCTCACATCAACCACATACCTGTTCACCCTCGGGGCATAACTCCCCACCCTCCTCCAGAAAACCGTCTCAACCTCCATTCCCTCATCTCTGAACTTATCTTCAACCCTCGAAGACAGTTCACCTTCCTCCTCTTCCCCCGCAATCGTGTAGTAATGCACTGCCCCGCCCTTCTTCACCACACCTGGAAGGAGATAAACGTAGTCTTCAGCAATGAAGGGAGAGGGCATGATTATCCGGTCAAATCTTTTCCCGAGGGATGGAACAACATCCCTGACATCTCCGCATATAACCTCAACCTTCTCTTCCACCCTGTTCATTTTCACATTTTCTTTAAAATAACGGCATGCAACAGGATTTATTTCAACCCCGATAACCTTGACGTCCTTTCTCCTTGCCAGAAGAATCGCATAAGGACCCACACCCGCAAACATAACCAGTATGTTTTCCCCATCCTCGGCAATGCGTGCAATTCTGTCCCTCTCACTGGAAAGTCTTGAGGAGAAATAGACCCTTGTTGGGTCAACCCTGTAACGGCAACCAAATTCCTTTGCGATTGTTTCGGTTTCACCCCCATGAAGGACCTCATATGAAGCCACCCGGTAAATTCCTGACACCTCTCCCTTTTTTCTAAGAACCGTTTTGAGATGTCTGTGTGCCTTCAAAACAGCCTCTGTTATTATATGCTTTCTTGATTCAAGTTCCTCCGGAATTTCAAGTATGGCAACATCGCCGATTATTTCAAATCCCCTTCTTAGAATTTTCAATTCCTCTTCCCTTAAAACATCCTTTAAGGCCTCTTTGAGATTCATTCAGAGTTGGTTCTGGGATAATGGTTATATTAAATTAATCACTTTTTGAGGTTTACATATGGGCATCAGGTTCATGCCTCTATAAACAGTTGAGGACCTCCCAATTTTCATGTCGTCCAGAGATGATACCTCAGGTTCTCTGAGAAATTACATAGAGCAGATCAGTTTAACCATCATGCCTTAAGTGGTCTGCTGAAACTAAAAATGCTGAGAGAGGCAAGATTGGGGGGCTGAGTCTCCAGAATTTATCTTACCGGAAAACCCGGAAGTGGATATTACATAATTCTGGTGGAGTCAGGAATTAACAGCCACCTACATTACAAATATTGCCAGGGAGACAACGGTGGTGCATTTTTCGACCTCTGAAATTTTTGTAATGTTGAAAGTTTTCCCGGGTCTGATTCCGAATGCGGTTTCAAGCATGTATTCCGCCATCTTTTCAGCATGCTTTCCCACATCTTCTCCCATATAATACCCGCTGTATTCAGTCAGATACCCGTGAAGAGATGGATCATCAGGTACTGCCGCACCTATACTCGCAAAGATCTGTTTGCCCTCCTCCCTGCTTGATTTTTTTGCCATAACACAGAACACAACCTGACCAGGGTTCAGTTCTTCAAGACCATCCTCCACCGTGATTATCTCACATCCCGGAGGGAATATACTGCTTACCGGAACGAGGTTGAACCTTTCCACTCCTGCATCCCTCAGAGCAAGTTCAAAACTTATCAGTTCATCATCATGACTTCCTGAACCGCATGTGAAAAAGACCTTCCTCGGAGTCATTGATCTGCTGACAGAGGCCACTGGCCCATCTGATTTCCCTCCAGAAATCCACCCTGTGTTTTCCTGATCTCTCTCTGCAATATCTTCCATCCCCTGCACCTTCAGGAAGATTTCTGACCGAGTATTTAAGCATTACTCATTTTAAACCTGATCACAGCAAGATGGTGTCTCAACTTATCCTGAAACGCAGAAGTCCCGCAATTCCGCCGAGACCCATGATCTGCTTTCCGGGCTCGAACTCGTTGCTCAGGACAACCACCTTCCCTCCGTTTCTCTCAACTTCAAGCATGAGGCCATCGATGTCATGAACCTCTCTCTGTTCTCTGAGAAACTCATCCACAATGGCCAGAACGTCGATTGCTCCGTAGGAATGGGCTTTCATAACATCTTCAAGACCATACACCGCCATTCCATCTTTAGATATCTCTGAAAGAATTTTTTCAACCACCTCTGCCTCGAGGGAAAGCCTCACTTCCTCTCCGATCCTCCCTACCGCACCCCTCTTTATCACCTCAACAAATCCCCTTCTGCCACCTGCAGAGGTTGTCTCCACAAGGACTCTTCCTGCGATTTCCGGATATTTCTCCCTGAGAAACCTGTAGAAATCATCTTTTGCAAATCCAGGTCCTGCAAGAATTATATAATCAGATTCCAGCTGATTCAGATGCTCATAAACCTCTCTGAAAAAGTCATGTCGCTGACTTCCCATACCCTTTCCGTATCCTGTTCTGATTGAGCTAAAAGGCTCGACCCCGTATTCACGGAGAACCCCGATTTCAGCCTCACCCTCCTCAAGAACAACAATTGTGATTCTGGCCCTTTTTGATGCTTTCACCGCATCCTCAATTCTTTTAATCTGTTCTGGCCTCCACCTTTCCTTGATGATTGCAAGGTCTTTCCCGGGTTCGATGTTCAGTGTGTGATAGCTCCCTTCATCAACTCCGGTTTCTATCTTCCCGTGAATTCTCAAACGATTGGAGAACCGATGGAATTCCACCTTCTCAACCCTTATTCCAAGTCTCACCACTTTTTTCTCTCCTTTTTCAGGTCTGATCTTATCTGTTGCACCTTCCAGAGACCTCTTTGTATGGGAAAAAACGAGATCTCCGGGCTCAACAATGTATTTGAGGTGCCAGAGATCGTCGAGATTTTCAGGTATAAGCGATATCTCACCCTCATCTCCCTTCAGCCTTTTACCGATGACCCTCATTGTTTCACCACATCTGACTTCCCGGGAGGTAAAAATCTTGAAACCTCATCAGGAGTGCATATCGCCTTTACTGCCAGCCTGTCTTCCTCTCTCGCCATCTCATAAAGCATCCTGGAAATCATCTTGGAGAGCTCATTGTGGGATCTGGAACCTATGGTCAGATCAACATAATAATCCGCATGAACTCTCACGGCAGAAGGTGGACCACCGATCACCCTCTGTTTATCAAGCTCAACGCCAACAGACACCCCAACCGGGACGGAGAGGTAGTTTCTCTTTCCCCTTATATAGAAACTACCCCTGGGCAGATATTCTCCTGATTTCGGGGATTTTGACACCTGTGATGGGTTAACATAGTAGCACTCGCCTTCATAAACCCCCTCCTTCCATAGAGAAGAATAGGAGACCGCAAACTGCCCTGCCTCAAATATGGTTTTATCCCCCACTTCCCTGCCCTCTGTCTTTACAATGACAACCGGACCTCCGGGATACTGAGTGTGAAAAAAGAGATCATTTTTCTCCATGTACTTGCTGACCAGTTCCTCATTCATTCCCGCATTTCTTCCGCCTATCACAAGAAATCCCTCTGAAGATACGAACCACCTGAACCTCTCAAACCACTCCACCTTCCTCCTTATCCTGATCTTGGGAGAAGGGACTTTCTCTGATTCTTCCTTCCTCGCCTTTTCTATCTCCTGCTCCGTAATTCTCATTGCCCTCTTTACTCCCTCCTTTTTCTCCCTGAATTTTTTTGAGAGGTCAAAATATTCCTCTGCAATCTGATGGAGTGTTCTGTCAAGGGAGAGGGTCACTGCAAGATCATTGAGTTTAACATCAACCGAATTTTTTTCAGGATTGACAGAAATTATTGCCTTCAATATCCTGTTCCCTTTCTTCCTTTCATTCTCAATTATCTTCTCAATTTCCTGCCACGATTTGCTCTCTCTTGCTTTTTTCAGAGCATTGTAAATGGACTCAAGAAATCTGTAGTGAAGATAGATGGCCTCACCTTTTGATTTGTAAATTTTCTCCTTTTCTTCATACGACTGCAAAGCCTGTTTCTGTTTCCCGAGTCTGAAAAGAAGTTTTTTTATTTTTTTGCTTTCCTCCTCCTTTTCCCATTCCTCAAGTTTTTCAACTGCCTCTCTGCTGAAAAACTCGTCAAGGGCTGAATTAAAATTTTCAAAGTTTCTTCTCTTCAATCCATCGTAAACCTTCAGATCAATGGGGACACAATCAATCATCTTTTCATCAACGTAGACAATATGTGGAGTCATCCTGCCCGGCTGGATTGAATCAAATATCTCCCTAACAGCACTGTATATGCGATGAACTTCCTCTCCAGTCAGTTCACTGCATTTCTTCTTTCTATTCACTCCAGCTCTGAGACATATTTCTTCAGCATACAGCCCCCCGATGCTCAGGTTTCTCGCAAGGGTTCTGACAACCTCTTCTTCTCCCGAAAGAATCTCCATAAGATCATCAAAACTCATACGTGATGGGTCTATTTTTGAGGGTGGATACTC
>WAJW01000059.1 GCA_015523685.1 Archaeoglobaceae archaeon | reverse complement strand
AGAACAAACCGGGTATAGCTGTTCAGTTCCTGAACGAGCCTTATGGCGTTCTCAACATTCTTGTGTCTGCCCGCGGATTGTGTCATTCCCAGACCGTAAAGAAGTGCCCCAAATCCTGCAGACTTCATCCTTTCCACAAGTCCGTTGAGGACATCTTTGCCAATCCCGCATATCTCATCTGGAAGTTTATCCCCTTCTCCTCTCAGGATAGCTCTCAGGGCGGAAATGATCAGATAATCACTGTTTGGCGGGATCTGGATGAACTCATCTGCCATCACTGCTGTCTTCGTTTTGCGAACATCCACAACCACAACATGTCTCTTCCTTCTTCCAGAGACAAAGAATCCCTTCGGAAAAACCGAATATCTGGTGGGATGTCTTGGATGGGCGCTCATGGGGTTACATCCCCAGAATATAAGGAGGTCAGCCCTGTTCTTTATCTGGCCGAGAGAGGCTGAGGGTATTCCCGCCTCCTGAATGGCGAGGGTTGTTGGAGCATGGCACACCGATGACGTGTTATCATAAACCCCACCAAGCATTTCTGCAAGAGATACACCGATCTTGATTGCCTCATTCACGGTTGATGCCCATCCGTAGAGGAGTGGCTTTTTAGACTCTGAAAGGATTCTGCCTGCGGTTTCTATCGCCTCATCATAGCTCACTTTTTTTCCGTTCACCACAGGATGTTCGATCCTTGGATGTTCCAGGAATTTGTGATAACCGAGCTTGCATGTATTTTTCGTTGTGAAGTTTCCCTCTTCGATCTGAACGAGTATGTCGTCACACACATTTCCACAGAAGTTGCATTTCATGTTAAAAAGAGACTTCATCATATCACCTTCATATGATCGATGATCTCATCAAGAGTGGGGACGTTACTTTCCGTTCTTTCGACGCTCCCCTTCACTCCCTTGAAACCCGGCATTCCCGTTCCTCTGGTATCTGGATCAATGACCATGTTTGCATAGGGGCCAAGGGGTATGAAAACGATTCCCTGAGGCACCTCTTTGCTTTCTTTCACAAAAACCACAGTCTCTCCATAGTCCGTCTTTACCCTAACCCTGTCACCGGATTTCACACCAAGTTTCAGACAGTCCTCCGGATTTATCTCACATACAGCAACTGCCTCAAAATATTCGCTGGAAAGCTTTGAATCAACATAACTGCCCTGTTTCAGGGTTCTCCCGGTTATTACATCAACATTAATGCCCATAATATCCCCAGCCCAGAAATATCAGTGTTTACACTTAAATCTTGCTATAAATAGATGTCGGAGTTTCTTTAATCAAATGATAAATTATTTCAGAATTAGAATCTGAAATTATGATTTATACGGGAATATAATCAGAAACTCATAAATAACAGAATGTATAATGGCTGGAAGAGGTGTCAGTATTTATTGTGGAGGTTCGTATTCACGGTAGGGGTGGTCAGGGATCTGTTACCGCTGCGGAACTTTTAGCCATATCTGCTTTTAAAGATGGTCTTTACAGTCAGGCTTTTCCTTCTTTTGGAGTCGAGAGGAGAGGTGCTCCCGTCAGGGCTTTCTTGAGGATATCTGACAGCAAAATAACGAAAAAAACTCAGATTTATGAACCCGACTACATAATTGTTCAGGACCCAACCCTCCTCGATGTGGAGAGAGTGGATGCAGGTCTAAAAGAAGACGGGATGGCCATTATAAACACACCTAAAAGGGCTGAAGAACTTGATTACGGAATAAATACGGAACTCAAAACGATAGATGCAACAAGACTGGCCATCGAGGTGCTGGGCAGACCCATAACAAACACGGCGATGATAGGTGCATTTGCGGGGGCTACAGGTTTGATCTCCATCGGATCCATAAAAGATGCCATCATGGAAAGATTCAGCGGTCAGATGGGAGAGAAAAATGCAAGGCTTGCAGAAATAGCTTACGAGAGGATGAGATAGATGGATGAGGTTGTTATTACCCTTGGAGGAGTTGTTAAACCAGGAACCGCCAGAAAAAACAAAACTGGCTCCTGGAAAGTTTTCAAACCAGTTGTTGATCATGAAAAGTGCATCCTATGCATGAGGTGCGTGAACTACTGTCCTGAACCGTGCATTTCTGTGGTTGATGAGAAGATCGAAATGGATTATGACTACTGCAAGGGATGCGGAATCTGCGGGGACGTTTGCCCCGTTGACGCAATAGAGATGGTATACGAAACGAAGGGATGATTATGAGAAAGGTTGTTGAAGGTTCCATTGCGGTTGCCCATGCTGTTAGAACAATCAAACCCGATGTAATAGCTGCATATCCGATCACTCCTCAGACCCATATTGTGGAAAAAATTTCTGAGTACATAGCCAACGGAGAGCTTAACGCTGAGTACGTCAGGGCCGATTCTGAATTTTCCGCCATTTCCATACTTGTCGGTGCATCTGCCACGGGAGCAAGGACTTTTACATCCACATCATCTCAGGGACTTGCACTCATGCATGAGGTCCTGTTCAATGCAGCAGGAATGAGACTACCGATAGTTATATCGGTTGCAAACAGAGCTCTTTCTGCACCCCTCAACATCTGGAATGATCAGCAGGATTCCATATCCCAGAGGGATTCGGGCTGGATTCAGTTCTATGCAGAGGATATACAGGAAGCCCATGATCTGCTTGCGATTGCATACAGAGTTTCAGAGGATATAGAGGTGAGGCTCCCCTCCATGGTCTGTATGGATGGTTTCATCTTAACTCATGCCTACGAACCCGTGGAGCTTTTTGAGGAATCGGAGATAAGGGACTTCTTACCCGACTATAATCCAGAGGTTTATCTGACAACTGAGAACCCGCTGACCTTTGGAGCCCTTGCAACCCCTGAATATTATACGGAATTCAGGTATGTTCAGACCAGGGCCATGGAAAGGGCTGAAAAGAAAATTGCTGAATCCCTGAAAGAATTCAACGAACATTTTCAAAGGGGTGAAACCGATCTCCTCCCTGTTCATGGTCCGGAAGATGGTGATGTTCTGGTTGTATCTTCAGGGTCACTCGTGAGCACTGTTAAGGAGGTGGCAGAAAAGCTTGGAAACGATGGGTTCGGGGTTAAAGTAGGGAAAATGCTGTGTTTCAGACCATTTCCGGCTGATGCTATGAGGAAGATTGCAGATGGAGTGGATAAGGTGATCGTTTTCGAAAAGGATGTATCTCCGGGCTCGGAAGGTGCTATTTTCAGTGAGGTCAAGGGTGCATTGTATCATTCAGAGAACAGGCCTGAGGCCTACGGTTTTGCCGTGGGTCTGGGAGGAAGGGATGTTCCCGAAAGGGTTCTGGAGAAGCTCATTATGGAGTGTATTAGAGGAGAAAGGAAAGAGGGTTTCCATTTTGGAGATGTAAGGCCAGTCAGGGAGGCGATTCTGTGAATCCTCCTGATTTTTTTGGGCCGGGTCACAGGGCGTGTGCGGGCTGTGGGTGTGTGATAACCCTCAGGCATGTTCTTCAGGCCCTCGATGGAAAATGCTTTGTTGTTAATTCAACAGGATGTATGGAGGTTGTGAGCACACCATATCCTGAAAGCTCGTGGGATGTGCCCTACATACACTCCCTGTTCGAAAACGCCGGGGCAGTGGCATCTGGAATTGAATCCGCCCTGAAAGCCCTTGGCAGGAAGGATGAAGGAAAAGTGGTTGTTATAGCTGGAGACGGAGCTACCGCGGATATAGGGGTTCAGACTCTCTCAGGAATGCTGTTCAGGGGCCATGATGTACTGTACATCTGCTACGACAACGAAGCCTATATGAACACGGGGGTTCAGATGAGTGGTCTTACTCCTCTGGGAGCCCATACAACCACATCTCCCGCTGGAAAGGTGATTCCGGGGAATTCTCTCGATAAAAAGGACATGCCCTCTTTTGCTCTTGCCCATAAAGCCAGATATGTTGCAACCTCATCCATCGCATATCTCGGGGATATAAAGAAAAAGGTCAGAAAGGCCGGAGGGATAGTGGGGCCCTCCTACATCCAGATACACTCTCCCTGCGTTCCGGGTTGGGGTTACGACTCCAGCAAAACTGTTGAGGTTGCGAGACTTGCCGTGGAAACAGGCCTGTATCCGATTTTCGAGTATGAAAATGGAGAACTTATCTCAGTCAGGAAGATAAAGAAGAGGAAACCCGTGGAAGAATACCTCCGGATGCAGGCAAGATTCAGACACCTTTTTAAGGATGAAAGGGGTAAGGAGATCATTGAGAAAATTCAGGAAATAGCGGATATGAATGCAAAAAAATTCGGGTTGGATGCCTGATGTATGCTGGAAGGATTGTTGTTGTGGGTGTAAGGGAAGATTACTCATTTGGGGGGTACAGGGTATCGTCCAGGTCATTTCCCGGCAGAGTTGCCCAGGTGATGGATGGTTCAGTATTCATCCTTCCAAAAAATGCCAGAGATATGCTGAAGAATCCATACATCGCGTATCCCTGTATAAGAACAGGCAGGGATTTCGCAGTGGTTTCCAATGGATCCCATACCGATGTGATCTTTGATAAAATGGTGGAAGGATATCCTCCCAGAGATGCGATAGCAACTGCTCTGCTGTCAATGGATTACGAGAAGGACGAATATTCAACTCCCAGAATTGCGGGAGTGGTTCTGAGGGATGAGGTCTATCTCGGGTTTGTTGGCAGGTACAGGCTCAGGGTTGAAAAATTCACTGAAGGTAGCCATCATGTTGCCACATATGGAGTCACGGACTTCAGGGAAATTGAGATACACGGTGAAAATGCCATGGATATAGCCAGAGAGATGTACAGGCTTGAATATGAGCATCCCATTTGCTCCGCGGGTGTAACTGTTGGCGACCGGGTCGAGATAGCGAGGTATAACCCGTAACATGAATCTGAAGGTAACGAGCCTCCTGAAACTTTACATACTCCTGCTCCTCTATGAGGGCCCGAAACACGGGTATGAGTTAATTAAGAATCTTGAGGATAAGCTCGGTCAGAAGCCCAGCTCATCCCATATATATCCTTTTTTGAAAAAACTCCAGAATGCAGGATTTGTAGAGCTCAAAGAGGTGGGAGAAAGGGAAAAAAAGACTTACAGGCTGACGCAATCGGGGAAAAAGTGGGTTGAGGGACTTCTGGAAAGGATGAGCGATCTCATCACCATAGCGGTGGAGCCACACCTCTCTGTGTGTGCGAGCTGTGGATGCAAGATATTTGAGGGGGGCCATACAGAGGAGATTGACGGAACTGTCCTTGCGTTCTGCTGTGAGCACTGTGCGAGGGCATACATGAGAACAATGAAATAGATCATTTATGAGATTCAAACTCTGCACGCTCATTGACGGGATATTTTCCAGTAAACGCCTTTTTTACCTCATACTTCTCATCAATATCGGTGGAACAGTATACGGGATATACTACTACCACCTTCAGTTCCTTGAAAATCCCCCTTACCTCTGGATACTGATTTCTGACAGTCCAAATTCAACCATGTTTTTTGCAATTTCTGCAGTATTATACCGGATGGGCAGGAGGATATATCTGATGGAAGTTCTCGCCAGCGTGTCTCTTATAAAGTATGGATTGTGGACGGATTTTGTCCTTCTGTATCACAGCAATCATTTTTTCTCACCGGAATGGAGAATGCTCTATACGGGCATCTTCATAACCCATGGAGGGATGGTGCTGGAGGGACTTGCCCTTTCCCCGGCAATCAGAAAGGTATCATGGAGAGCTCTTCCGGTTCTTGGCTGGCTGATCTTCAACGATTACATGGATTATTTTCAGGGGATACATCCCTATATGCCGGAAAGAAACATTCAATTTGTTGCTGAAATAACCTTTTTTCTGAGTTTTCTCTCTGTCCTGCTCTTTATTGTTGCAAGGAAATTGTGTTTCACACAAGTTTACCGATCAGCTGAACCTTCTCCCTGATAATTCGATCAAGATCCCGGTCTGAAGAGACGACCAGAGCAGTAGAGGGGCACCCGGTATCGGCAGGCTCATCGTTCAGGTAAATGACTTTGTTTCCTGAAAAGTCTGCCAGATATTCAACCGCCCTTATGACTCCATCACTCCTGACGGGAACTATGTCCCCAACCCTCCCATCTTTCCTCATATCTGACAGCTCCTTTACGGTACTGAGGGAAATAACACTGGTTTTTCTCAGCAGTTCCTCTCCCATTATGGGTTCTCCGACGAGCCATATCTTCTCTCCGCTCCTCGCTCTGCTTCCGAGATCCTCTATTGTCGCAACCCCAACTGCAGATAGAGAGACCCCCGATTGAACAGTTTTTATGCTCTCTTCCGATCCTGTAACGAATATCCTGTCCCCATCGATCCAGTCCTGAAAGATTTCCGTAATACCCCTGAGCATTTTTATTCCGGAATCCATATCACACGTGAAGTTGACGATAAGTGAGTATGGAGTGATGTTTTTTGAAAGCATCTCTATGAGGGCCTGTCTCGCAATGATCTCCCCAACAGTCTTATATTCTGCCCCCACAGAGTCTCCGGGTTTCTCTCCCACTCCTCCATAGGAGAATGAGGAGATTGTTATACCCGTATTATTTCCCAGATCGAGCACGACAGATCCTCTGATCTTCCTGCATTTTATTTCATTGAGGAGTATGGCCGACGTTCTAAGCTGAACGCCAAGATTTTCAATCAATTTTATATAAAGACCCACAGCGTTCCTTATAACTTCAGATCTGGATATGAGCATTGAAGAAGCGATCCTGTCAAGCTTTTCAATCATCTCTTCATTTAGTCTTACATTCGTAATACGCATGGAAGGATGAACGGCTATATGAGATAATAAAAATACCGAAATTTATCTCAATCATGAGACCTGATTCTGTATTATGGAAACTGAAGAAGTTGTCAGGTTTCACGGACACATGTGTCCGGGACTTGCTCTCGGTATGAAGGTTGTGGAGATCGCAAAGAGGTATTTTGAAAGAGGAGTTGATGAGGAACTCGTTGCCATCGTTGAAAATAACTCATGTGCGGTTGATGCCATCCAGTATTTCATGAGCTGCACGTTTGGAAAAGGAAATCTAATATTCAGGGATTACGGAAAGCATGTTTATACATTTATATCGAGGGACAGGGGAGTTGCCATAAGAATAGCCCTCAAAAAGAACATGATCGAGGAATTCAGGGAAAAATTCAGAGACAGGGAGGAAGTTGTCAACGCAATACTTGAAAGTGAACCTGCGAAATATTTTGAGGTCAGGGAGGTGGATGTGGTTCCACCAGAGGAGGCAATGATATTCCCTTCCGTTCCATGTAGCAGGTGTGGAGAGCCAACAATGGAGACGAGGCTCAGAGTTCTGGATGGATCTCTTCTCTGCATCCCCTGTTTCGAGGTGGAATTAAAGAAAAGGAGAAAATCTTAAACATGGCTCTGACATCAATGCAACTGGAGGGGAAATACCCATGGTGAGTTATGAGTCTGTTGTCGATACGGTGGCTGAACTCTTTATGAAGGCCGAAACGGAGCTTCCGGAGGATATTATCTCAGCATTAGAGGATGCATATGAGAATGAAGATTCAGATATGGCGAAAAGCCAGCTCCATACCATACTTGAGAATATTGAGATAGCCCGAAAAAGGAAACTGCCGATGTGTCAGGATACGGGGATTCCCATTGTTTTTCTCGAAATCGGCAGGGATGTGAAGCTGGATTTTGATATTAAAAAGGCTATTGTTGAGGGTGTGAAAATCGCAACTCGGGAGGTACCTCTCAGACCAAATGCGGTGCATCCACTTACGAGGGAGAATCCCGGAACAAACATCGGAGATGGGATACCCGATATCGTGTGCGAGCTTATGGAAGGTGACGCTATTAAAATAACCGCAGTTCCGAAGGGTGCGGGGTCTGAGAATATGAGCAGGCTGAGGATGTTCAATCCATCTCAGGTTGATGAGGTCAAAAGGTTTATTGTGGAAACAGTTCGGCTCGCGGGAGGAAAACCATGCCCTCCGATCATTGTGGGAGTTGGAATTGGCGGAAGCTTCGATAAGTCAGCTAGACTTGCGAAGAAAGCGGTTTTCAGGGAGCTGGGAAAGCCATCAGAGTATGAGGAAGAATTGCTGAAGGCTGTGAACTCCCTCGGCATTGGACCGATGGGTCTCGGAGGGAAAACAACGGCGCTGGCGGTTAATGTGGAGATGGCCTACTGCCACACCGCCTCTCTCCCCGTTGCGGTGAATATCCAGTGCTGGGCGTCCAGGAGGGCTTCGGCAATTTTGAGGTGATGTGTATGGAATACAGGTTGAGAACCCCTCTCTCGTATGATGATATATCCTCTCTGAAAACCGGTGATATCGTGTACCTCTCCGGTGTGATCTATACCGCAAGGGATAAAGCTCACCAGAGGATACTCTCCTTTAAAGAAGAAAATAAAGAGCTCCCCTTCCCTCTGGACGGTCAGGTCATATATCACTGTGGCCCTCTCGCAAAAAAACGGGATGGATCATGGCATATTGTTGCTGCAGGCCCCACAACAAGTGCAAGGATGAACTCATCAACGGTGAAGCTACTTGAAAATTATGATGTCAGGGCAATAATCGGGAAGGGAGGTATGAGCGGTGAGGTTTCAGAGGCCATGAAGGGGAAATGTGTTTATCTGGCATACACCGGAGGTGCTGCGGCCATTGCTGCAGAAGCGATAAAGAGTGTCAGAGAGGTTTACTGGGAGGACCTCGGGATGCCCGAAGCTGTATGGGTTCTGGAAGTTGAGAATTTTGGCCCGATGATCACGGGAATTGATACAGAAGGGAACAGCATATTTCTTGAGGTCGAAAGAGAAGTTGAGAGGCGATTCAGTGAAATGTTCGGATAATTTCAATCCTTAAAAAGCTTAACCTGCCTCGATACGCCCGTGAGTTCGTGGATATCCATGCCCCTTCCAAATACAACATCTTCATCGATTCTGTAGTTCTCTCCTTCTGTTTTTTTAAGGTCATCCACGCGTATGAACCTCCAGTCCTGATAATCTATCCTGAGTCCCACATACGGTTCCGCACCGAAGATTCCACAGAAGTCTCTGAGGGATTTTATCTCATTTCCCGGGATATAGAAAGGAAGCTTTTTCCTTGATTTAACCTCGATGGCAAGATATCTCTTACCATTGCCGGCAATTACATCCGGCAGGGGGTTCTTGGATGCTGAACCGGAGGATGGAGCCCTTATCGCGGCAAACCCTGATCGCCAGAGTATGTTTACAAGTTCCCTTTCAAGTCTTGCACCTTTTTTTTTCATTCAATCATTCTTAGGAAAACTTATTGTATTTCATCGTTCTGATGTTTCCCTAAAAGGGTTCTGGAGGTGAACCATGAACCTGACAGATCTCATAATGGCAGGAAAGGAACTTGCCAAACACGGGCTTGTTCCCGGGGCGAGCGGTAATCTGAGCATGAGAAAGGGAAGGAAAATAGTAATAACAAAGACGAGGGCATTTCTTGGATCTCTGACCGAAAGTGACTTCGTTGAGGTGGACATTGATGAATAC
>WAJW01000058.1 GCA_015523685.1 Archaeoglobaceae archaeon | reverse complement strand
TAGTATGGCTGTACAACATATATGGATCTCTCTCTCATGAGTTTTTCCAGACCGAGCTTTAGCTTCCCCGCATAGTATTTTAGTTTTGAGGGCAATCTGAACTCCGGTTCCTTATCGGGGATAATATTTGCAAACAGAAAGGAGACCTCTGTGATTTTTTTGGACACCCACTTCCCCTTGGATGAAATAATCGAACCCATCAGGAGGATGAACATTATCGAGCCGAGAGGCACAAAGATATACACAACAATATTCAGCAACTTCCTTATGCTCTCCCCCATCATTCCCATAACGACAAGGGTGATTATCAAAAAGAGGGGGGCAACGACAAACACCGCAAGATACACCTCTGCAAATGCCTCGAGAGTGTCAAGAAAAGCCCTCTCAAATCTCTCCTTTTCCTCCAGAAAGTACTTGCTCCTTAACCTCAAAAACTCCTCAATTTTCCCCCCGCTCTCTATGACAGATATAAAGTCCTCCAGAAAGTTTGAGAATCTGACAGAGGGTGTGGTGCCTGCTACGTACCTCATTGCCGAGATCAGATCTTCATTGAATATCGTAACTCGCTTAACCACCTCACCGAACTCCCTCCCGCATTCTTGTGTTATATCAGTCTCTTCAGCAACTGTCTTTATCATCTCTATGATGGGAAGACCACCTTTAGATGCGGCAAGAAGCATGTTAACCACATGTGGAAGATTGGTGTCTATGTTGCTCCTCCTGAAACTCACGATGAAGGATGGGATTGAAAGCACCATGTAGTAAATAAGTCCCCATACAATGAAAAAAAGAGGAATGGCAAGGAATTTCAGATTGAAATGGGGCCATTTAATCCCGAGACCGAGGTAAACCGGAGATCTCTCTGCGAAGAATGACAGGGAGAATTCAACTGGAGGAATTATGAGGTAGATAAACAATGAAAATATGAATGCTATTATTATTCCATAGAATACTGCCATCCCCAGAAGGGCATGGGGATGAATCGGCATTCTTGCTGACTTTATGCTTTTTTCAAGCTGAAAGAATTTAACCTTCCTCCGGTTATAGTACCATCTGGAGAATCTGATGACTATACCTGGTAGAGGAGCGGAAAATCTCTCAACCGCTTCTAACTTCTTCCATCGCATACTCTATAATCTCCATTCCGCTCAATCCGGGGTTTCTGTAGTACGTCCTGATCACACTTGTCACGTCAACAAATCCCCTTATTTTATGCTCCACCATATATTCAAGGAGTTTGGCCCTCTTTTCAAGTTCAAAGCTAAGCTCGTCAACGGGAACTCCGGTTAAATTGGAGATCTTTTCAAGTTTCCCCGGAGTATACACCTGCAGATGTGAATCCTCCCTGGGATTCCATTCAAAAATCTTGTTGACAAGAAGATCCTTGGTGGAAAGATCAACTCCCAGAATTTCGTTGATCTCCCTGCATCTCCTCAGCCTGAACCCATCTTTTCTGTACTGTGTCTGAACGCATATAACATCCAGTAGCTGAATCATGGATCTTGGCACATCAAGGGGCTCATTTTCAAGCCTGTAGATAACCTGGTTCACATCGCCCGCATGGAGGGTTGAATAGCATGCATGCCCTGTTGAGATTGCCTGGAAAAGAACCTGGGCTTCCTCTCCTCTAACCTCTCCGACTATTATGTAATCTGGTCTCTGCCTCATCGATGCTTTGAGGAGATCGTACATGGTGATCTGGCCCTCCTCCGCCTCGAAACCGATTTGTTCTCTGGTAACCTCTGCAAGCCAGTTTTCATGATGTAGCTGGATTTCTCTCGTGTCCTCTATTGATATCACCTTGGCGTCAGGAGGGAGAAACATCATAACTGCGTTAAGGGTGGTTGTTTTTCCACTGGCGGTTTCGCCAACAACCATCATGCTCAGCTTGTGCTCAACACAGAGCCAGAGATATGCAAGTTCAACGGGAGAATACGTGCCGAAAGTGATGAGATCAACAGGGGTGTATGGATCGGGGGAGAACTTTCTTATTGTAAAGGAAGAACCCTTGGGGGTTATCTCAGTTCCAAAAGTGGCCTGCAATCTGCTCCCATCTGCGAGATTTGCATCAATTACCGGATTGCCGTAGCTTATGTGCTTTCCCGTTCTCTGGACAATTGAGATCACATACTTATCAAGTATATTAGAATCAAAGCTCAGTGCTGTTTTTATATTGGCATATTTTCGGTGATAAATGAAAACGGGAATGTCGTATCCATCGCAGTGAATATCCTCAATCTCAGGATCGGCCATCAGGGGTTCTATCGGGCCAAGCCCTATGAACTCTCTCGATAGGTAATACAGATATTTAATGTAAAGTTCTGGTGTGAGCTCTATACCCAGATCCTTCAGTATATTATCATAGGCTTCAACAAGAACCTTCTCCTTTTCCTCAATGGCAACACCTATGTTCCTCAAAATCAGAAGATCCTTCATTGTGGTGTATATCTCTTCCAGTATCTTAAATTCCTCTTCACTGAGGCCCGGCTCAAAAATTTTGTAAGTGATCTCCTGATTCGAGAGATTTCTGGTGATTACAACCTTTATAAACGGTTTAAAAACCCAGTACTCTTCGATAATTTCTTCATCGGGGTTCTTCGGTATACTCCGGATTAATTTCACATTTTTTGGCAGGCCTTTTTCCCTGAGAACTTCAAGGAGTAATTTTTTAAAGTCGGTTGGTCTTTTTTCCACGGGAATATTTTAGAAAGAAAGTTATATATATTTTTTTCTTGTATAAGATTTTACTATTCAATGGGAGTAAAGCGGAAAATTTTTTCATAAAAGAGGAGGAGCAAGGAGCATAACTTTTAAATACTCAATACCCAGTAGGTGGGATGATAACGGTGGTCTCATGAGCGATGAGCAGTTCAAACATATTGTCAGGATCGCAAATACAGATCTGGATGGAAACAAAAAGGTGGTTTACGCACTTACAGGAATAAAGGGCATTGGATACAGAATGGCAAAGTCGATAGTGTCTGTTGCTGGAATAAATCCATATGAGAAAATGGGAAACCTGTCAACAGCAGAGATTTCAAAGCTCAGAGAGATGATAGAGGAGAGAATAGAGGAAGTTGTTCCTGAGTGGATGTACAACAGGAGAAAAGACACATTTACGGGAGAGAACTTTCATCTCATAGGCACGGAAATAGATATGGCAAGGAAAGAAGACATAGACCTTCTGAGAAAAATCAGAGCCTATCGTGGAATAAGGCATGAAAAAGGAAAGAAGGTCAGAGGACAGAGGACAAGGAGCACAGGAAGGAAAGGTGTAACAGTCGGAGTCATAAGAAGGAAGAAGTGAGGGGATTGTCATGGGTGATCCGAAAAAACCAAGGAAAAAATATTTCATTCCCTCTCATCTGTGGGAAAAATCCAGGCTTGAAGTTGAGGTTGAGCTCATCAAAAAATACGGTCTCAGGAACAAAAGAGAGCTCTGGAGATTCGAGGCGTATCTCAGGAAGTACAGAAGGGTGGCAAGAGAACTTCTCGGGAAAATTGATCTTCCGGGCAGAGAAGGAGAAAAGGCCAGAGCTCAGGGGAAGAGTGTTCTCAACAAGCTTTACAGGATGGGAGTGGTGGAGGAAAATGCAACTCTCGATGATGTCCTCGGCCTGACCGTTGAAGCTTTTCTCGAAAGAAGACTCCAGACTCTTGTATACAGACTCGGGCTCGCAAATACGATAAAGCAGGCAAGACAGTTCATAGTCCACGGACATATAGCGGTGGATGGCAGGAGAATGAACTCACCCGGATACATCGTCACAAGGGATAAGGAGAGTACAATAACATTCTATCAGAATTCTCCCATCAAGGATATGGAGCTTCAGAAGGTAAAGGTGGAGGAGTGAGAAAATGGCAGATGAAAAGTGGGGCATAGCCCATATATTTTCGTCCTTCAACAACACCATCATCACGATAACCGACATAACCGGATCCGAAACCTTCGCCAGAGTATCGGGTGGTATGATAGTTAAGGCTGACAGGGATGAGAGTTCACCCTATACAGCAATGCAGGCAGCCATAAAAGCTGCAGAAAAAGCAAAGGAGAGAGGAATTGTTGGAGTCCACGTCAAGGTGAGGGCTCCGGGGGGTAACAAACACCTGAGTCCCGGTCCGGGTGCTCAATCTGCCATAAGGGCTCTTGCAAGAGCAGGATTGAAGATAGGCAGAATAGAGGATGTTACACCCATCCCCCATGATGGAACCAGACCTCCTGGCGGCAAGAGAGGAAGGAGAGTCTGAATGGCGGAAATTCAGATTGTTGATCTGAAAGAAGATTCCTGCAGATTTCTTCTTTCTGATGCATCGGAATCTCTGGCAAATTCAATACGGAGGGCGATGATATCCCGTGTTCCGACGATGGCAGTGGATTTCATAGATATTTACATGAACACAAGTTCAATGTATGACGAGGTTCTGGCCCACAGAATCGGACAGATTCCCCTCAAAACAGACCTTGAGAAATATAATCTCAGGGAAGAGTGCGTGTGCAAAGGCGAGGGATGCCCGAGCTGTCAGGTCTCCCTGAGACTTAATGTTGAGGGCCCCAGAATCGTCTACTCTGGTGACTTCATTTCCGACGATCCGGATGTTGTGCCTGCATACGATAACATACCCATCGTGAAGCTTAAAGAAGGTCAACAGCTCATGCTCGAGGCAACTGCAAGACTCGGTTTCGGGAAGGAACACAGCAAGTTTCAGCCTGTGGTTGCATGTGGATACAGAATTGTTCCTGAGATCACCATAGCTGAGAACTGCACATCATGCATGGAATGTGTCAGATCATGTCCCAGAAATGTTTTCTCCAGTGATGATGGAAAAGTCTCGGTAAAAAACATACTTGAATGTTCACTGTGTATGGAATGCGTAAAGGTCTGTGAGGAAGATGCGGTAAAGATCAATGAAGATACGGGTAAATTCGTATTTTACTTTGAAGTTGATGGCTCCATGTCTCCGGAGACTGTGCTCAGAGAGGCCTTAAATTTCCTTAAATCCAGATTCACCGAACTTGCAGAGATGGTTGAAGATCTGAGTTAGGGTATTCGAAAAACACCTGTGTAAAAACATTCCAGTATGATTATAAACCGGCGGGATATGCATCAATGGATTACCAGTAAATGGATTAATCCCGGAAAAGTTCAGATTTGAGCCCGGAGGCTTGGTGAAATATTCATCAACTCCTTTATCACATAGTTTAGCCCAATGATAAAACGGGCTGATCAGTGACCAGAGATGGCCGATTTTTTCGCCATGGAATCTGCCAGTCTGTTCTGATCTCTTGGAATATACCTGTATTCAACATCTCTGAACTCCTTTTCAAGTTCCTTTACCTTTCTGTAAAGCTCCCTCAAATCTCTGTTTCTCACCCTGTATTCCCCGTTGAGCTGTTTCACCACGAGCTGAGAATCTGTGAGTATCCTTCCTGAATCTCCGTACTTACGTAAAGTTTTAAGACCTTTTATAACCGCAAGATATTCTGCCTGATTGTTTGTTTTCAGGCCAATGTATTCCGATGATTTTTCGATAATCTCTCCGTTCTTCCTGACCACCACCGCGATGCCTGCTGGACCCGGATTACCGGACGATGCTCCATCCACATAAACCTCAAGAAGATCAGCCATAAACCGGGATAGCTGGATAGATTATTTAACTTTACCGTAATCGTGAAGGAGATTATCGATACCATAATCGTTAAATACAACTCCCGGTTAAACCTGCCAGAACGCAGGGGTTGCCGAGCCAGGTCAAAGGCGCTGGGTTCAGGGCCCAGTCCCGAAGGGGTCCGGGGGTTCAAATCCCTCCCCCTGCATAATTGAGCATGTATTGTTTAACATGGATTCAGTTTATGAACGGATATAGCGACACGGAAAAGGCTACAATCCAGAATAGAAGTGTTACAGGGCTCAAACTGGATTTATACACATGGAAGTAACTTCCAGACTTTTTAATGACGTACAATTCTGCAAGAATTTCCCATAACATGAGCATTCCAGCCGTTACAAGCAAAAAATTTTCAGTGAGGTGATTATAAATAAAAAAGGGAATATAATAAACCCACACAAATGGAAACACCTGTACGTGGCCAAATTCATGTAAAAATTCCATTTCAAGTTTCTCTTTTTCTGAAAGGCCGTATCGCATAAAAATTCCCGATCTGTGGATGGAGAAAGAATCCTATTTTTGCCCATCTACCTCTGATCTCAACTGAAAAACTCACCCCATACCACGATCTGAATTTTCTGCTCTCAATCATATTCCATGGTTCTCCATACCCTCTGTAAAACAACCTTAACAGCTTTATATTCCATAACTCTTTTCATGGAAGATATGCCTCAGAATCGTTATCCCTTCAGTTAACCAGAGAGCCGGTATCTAAATATCTAAATGCTTATATATAATCTACCTCACCACACTACGGTGGAAGAAAAACGGGATATATCAGGAACAGAAATTGCACATGTCCTTTTATCTCTCAGACAGGCACTTATAAGGATAGTTGCTATAATCCTTGCAGGATTCGTTATCTCTTTTTATCTTCTTGATCCAGTCATAAAGAAAATAGCACACGATCTCCTTCCTGAAGGTGCAAAACTCATATTTCTCACTCCCCTTGAGTTCTGGGTATTGAAAATGAAGATTGCGCTGGCGATAGGGGTCATAGTGGCAATACCCTATATTGCCAGAAAGGCTTTCAGGGTGCTTGTCGAAAGGGGTATCATTGAGGACAGAGGTGTGAAAAAAAGGACTCTCTTCGCCTATGTCTTTTTCTCAATCATCCTCTTTTCCCTCGGAGTTGCATATGGATACCTCCTGATGCTTCCGCTGTTCCTGGAGTTCCTCTATACAACAGCGGTTAATGCTGGAGTTATAGCAAGTTATTCCGTGTACCAGTTCATGACGTTCATACTGATGCTGCTGATGATATTCGGTCTCGTTTTTCAGATGCCCCTGATAATGTATTTCCTTGTGAAAAACGATTTCGTGAAGTATTCAACACTTACAGGCTACAGAAGACATTTTTACGTGGGATTCTTTGTTGTTGGAGCGGCCATCACCACGCCCGATATATTCACCCAGATCATGGTTGCGGTACCGCTGATCGTTTTTTATGAGATAAGTCTCCTTATAGTCAAGGTATCTCTCCGCAAAAAGATAAGGGAGACAGAAACATGAAGTTCACCCACATAGATAAGGGAAAAGCCCGTATGGTAGATATTTCTGATAAGGGTGATGTTGTTCGGATAGCGAGGGCAGAAGGATTCATAAAGCTTAAAGAAGAGACTTTGAAGGCCATAGAGGATGACAGTGTTTCAAAAGGTAACGTCTTTGCAACCGCCAGGATTGCCGGGATAATGGCAGGGAAAAAAACCCATGAAATCATACCCCTCTGCCATCAGATTCCAATAACTTCCATTTCAGTGGATTTTTCCGTGGAAAAAGATGGGGTAAGGGCGGTTGTGGAGGTAAAGAGTGTTGGCAAAACCGGAGTGGAGATGGAGGCTATAACAGCAACATCGGTTGCCCTTCTAACAATATGGGACATGGTCAAATCTCTTGAGAAAGATGAGACAGGGAATTATCCCCATACGGAAATAAGGAGCATACGGGTAACGGAGAAGAGAAAGATGTGAATCTATTTATCTTCAATTCCTCTCTCCGTTACCGCAAACACTGCCTCGCCCTCCGGAAGATACGGCGAATCAACAAGCCTTGCAATTCTCAGATTGCCCTTGCCTTTCCTCAGATAAAGCCTGAAAGTGGCCGTATGACCCAGTATGTGTCCCCCAATTGGTTTTGTCGGATCTCCAAAAAATGTATCCGGTTTTGCCTGCACCTGATTCGTTACAACAACCGCCGAGTTATAGAGATCTGCAAATCTGAGTAGATCATGGAGATGCCTGTTCAGTTTCTGCTGTCTGTCTGCCAGCGTTCCTCTACCAACATATTCTGCCCTGAAATGGGCTGTGAGTGAATCAACGACTATGAGCCTGACAGGATTGTTCTCCTCTTTCAGCCTGTTGGCCAGCTCCATGGCGTTATCCACAAGCAAGATCTGATGATTTGAGTTGTAGGCCCTCGCAACATGGATATTTTTCAGAATCTCCTCCGGATCAAGACCCCTGTTTTCAGCAATCTGTTTGATCCTTTCTGGCCTGAAAGTGTTTTCCGTGTCTATTATTATTACACTTCCTGCCAGGCCTCCTTCCTCTTCAGGTAACTGGACATTTATCGCAAGCTGATGGCAGATCTGTGTCTTTCCAGACCCAAATTCTCCGTAAAATTCCGTGATTGCCTGCGTTTCAATTCCCCCGCCGAGAAGTGTATTGAGGGCATCCGAACCGGTTTTAATCTTTCCCACCTGCTTCCTCTTTTCAAAAATTCTGTCACCTGTTTCAAATCCTCCGATGTCGGCCATTTTCCTTGCAGCGGAAATAATTTTGGCTGCGGTTGACTCTCCAATTTCCACCGCAGAAGACAGTTCTGAGGGCGATGCAACCGCGATAGACTCTATTGTAGAAAAACCAGCTTCTCTAAGCTTTTCTGCTGTTGACGCTCCAACACCTGGCAGGTCTTCCAGATCAACATAATCCTTTGACATTCAATCACTCCCAGTGAAAAGCATATGACAAAATGGTTTATACTTTGTGGTAGGCGTGAAAGTGAAACCTCCCCACCATACCTGTATCTCTACCGATACGGAAGAAAATAAATAAATTGACACATCCATTACAACCATGCCAGATCCGAAAATTGCATTTTCATCCATGTTTCTCCATGAATACTCCATCGAAAAGATCGTGACAGGAGGTCAGAGGGCGGGTTTTGATTCGGTTGAATTCTGGATTGAAACACCCCATTTCTGGGAAACCCGCAACAATGATCTTCTGCGGTACATAAAAAAATTCGATAACATCCTGGTTCACGCTCCTGTTTTCGACCTGAATCCTTCCTCATTCAATGACGGGGTGAGGGAGCTCACGCTTAAAGAGACTCTGTACAGCATTGAGATCTCAAAATTGCTTGATGCAGAATACGTGACCATCCATCCCGGAAGGAGAACTGCAAGAAGGCCTCCTGAAAGGAAGGACATGGAGAGATTTCACGAATATATTGAAATCTGCACCGATTTTGCCCGTATAAAGGGAGTGGGTATCTCAATAGAGAACCTCGAGAAAAAGGTGAACTCCCTCTACTGGAGTCCGGATCAGATGGGAGAACTGCTGAATGAGTTCAAATTGTACCTGACTCTTGACATCACACATGCATTTAAATCCGGAACAGACATCCCTGAAAAATTCGTTTTTCAGCTTTCTGATCGTATAATAAATATCCATCTCAGCTATTTCACAAATACGGGAGACCATGCACCTTCGAGATTCTGTGAGGAAGTGAGAAATTTTCTCCTCCTTATGAAGGACTTTGATTACACCGGATTCATCACCGTGGAGCTGGATGACCTTGCCTATGAAGGAGAACTGACCTTCGAGGAAAAGATTCAGGAACTTGAGAAGGAGAGGGAATTTATAGAGTCAATTTTTTAACCCGGTGCTCCGGGCTAACAGAACTCATCCAGCGTCCTCTGAAATCCCGAAATGAATGCTCTTGCTTTTTTTATATTCACTCCCATATTTTTCAGATCTTTAAGCCCGAGGCTCCTTTTTCCTCTTTCCTTCATTATTTTCTCCGCATGCCTGATCCCTATCCCCGGAACTCTCAGGAGATCCCTGAAACCGGCTGTTTTAATATCGATTCTACGGGCAAGAATGAACTTGGGGTCATCTCTCAAAAGATTTCCTTTTTCATCAAAAACCCGCTGGATCTCTCTCCATGAATATCCGTAGAGACGTATAAGAGCATCAAGACGATATAGCATTCTTATTCTTTCTCTGCTCTCAGCATTTCTGTTTTCGAGTCTGCTGTTTTTCAGCGGAATAAAACGGGAATAATAGACCCTTGCCATCTTCATATCCCTGTAAGCCCGATATGCCGATTCAATTATCTCGAGATCCGTTTCATCCCCTGCTCCCACCACCATCTGTGTGGTCTGGGTCACCTTACCGCCACATCTCTCAATCTCTTCCCTGATCCACCTCTGCCTCTTTATTATGTCTGTTCTGAAGTCCTTCATTGACGATAGCTCTGATAACCTCCCTCCATTCGGAGCCTCAAGATTTATGCTCACCCTGTCTCCGTACGTCACAGCTGTTTTTATCTGAGATCTGGATGCTCCGGGGAGGATTTTGAGATGAAGATAACCTCTGTAAAAGTTCCTTATACACTCTGCCGTATCTATGATGAGATCCATCGCCTTTTCGGGATCGTCACCCATGGTGGACGTTAGAAAAATGCCCCTGAAACCGTATTTCCGGGCGGTTTCAAGAATTCTGAGGGCTGTTCTTTCCGGATTATGAACCTTCTGCTTTCTGGATGGAAATGAGCAGTAGGCACAATCATAACTGCACCCTCCAATGAGCACATGTTTATAAACGCACCCTCTTTCAATATCTCCTGATAGCATCGACATTCCATAATTGAGGCAACCAGAAATTAATTCACCGCATGATGAAAGTATCTGCCCTATGTGGTGTATTCTGCATTCAATCTCACATATTCGGGAGTGAGATCGCATCCCCAGGAAACAGCGGATCTGCCTCCCATCCCGAGATCAATGATGATCCTCACATCCTCAGATTTTTTAAGAGTTGTCCTCAGGTCATCATAAACATTTTCATTGCCCGTAATCCCCCGATCAACAAGAACGTATTCCTTTCCACCTACTTCCATTTTCAGGGTTATTTTCTCTTCCGATACCTTTGCTTTTGAATATCCAACCGCTGCAACAATCCTGCCCCAGTTCGGATCTCCACCGAAGATCGCTGTTTTGACAAGATTTGAGGATGTAACTGCCTTTGCAACCCTCCTTGCATCGTTGAAACTTGCCGCTCCGGTTACCTCAACCTCAATGAACTTTGTTGAGCCCTCTCCATCTTTTGCCATCATCCTAGCAAGTTCAATGCACGCCATATCGAGCATTTTCTGAAACTTTCTCTCAGGAACATCAATTTCTCCCGAAGCTGAGAGGATCACCATATCATTGGTACTCGTATCTCCATCAACATTGACCATATTGAAGCTCTTATCCGTGCTCTTTCTTAGTAAACTTCTCATCTCTGCGGGTTTGAACCTGGCATTGGTGAACAGAAATGCGAGCATTGTTGCCATTGAAGGTGAAATCATTCCGGCACCTTTGGCCACACCAGTTATAACCAGATCACCCTCCAGAACACTGACCAGCTTGGGAAAGGTGTCTGTGGTCATTATGGCCCTTCCTGCTTTTTCAAATCCATTAACGGTGTCATCCATCTGATCAAAAGCCCTGGATGCGAGCCTTTCTATGAGTTCCATATCGAGATAACGACCTATAACCCCCGTGGAAGCGACTGCAGTATGAGAGGGGTCAAGACCTCCAAGGCGGGCGTATATCTCTGCCATTTTTCTTGCATCTTCCAGGCCCCTTTTTCCCGTAAAGGCATTTGCATTTCCACTGTTTGCAATTATCCCCTCTATAATCCCCCTGCGTAAAATCTTTTTAGTTAATTTTACAGGAGCAGCTTTGATTTTATTAGTTGTGAAAACCCCGCAGGCCTTACCCCGGAACTCAACCAGGGCCACTCCATCTCTTCCTTCCCTGTATCCCCCCGCCCTCAATCCTTCGGGAAGGACAAGATCACCGGCTTTACTGAATACCTCCATGCCCGCTGATGTGCTGTGAAAACTTATATCTTTTATGATGGTGTCACATGAGTTCGGCGATGAACTCAACTATGTCCCTGACGGGAATATCCTGACTGTTTACCCTCAGATTGTACACACAGAAGGGACAGGCCGAAAGAATTAGCTCAGCATCAACCGCTCTGGCCTCGTTAACCCTCTTTGTCGCTATCTTTTCTGTGAGTTCCGGAAAAGCAATCCTCACTCCTCCGCCTGCTCCACAACACCAGGAACTCTGTCTGTTGTGCTCCATCTCCACCAGATCCACGCCCATGGACTCTATCACTTTCCTGGGCGCATCGTATTCACCCGCATGTCTGCCCAGATGGCACGGGTCATGGAATGTGACCCTCAGGCCCGGCTTTTGAGGAAGCTCAATCTCACCTTTCTCCAGCTTTTCAGCCAGATACTGGGTGATGTGCATTATTCTGATGTCCAGGTCTTCAATGGGATAGTCCTGGATTATCGTTTTGTAACAACCGGCGCATGAAGTTATGACCGTATCCGCTCCAGTAGCTTCAGCTGTTTCAATGATCTTCTCAATGTTGTGATCCGTTGTTATTGATCCCCATCCAGTCCTTATGAGGGGCGAACTGCAGCATTTCTGATCCCTCACAAATGTCCAGGGAATCTCGAGCCCATCGAGAATTTTTACAACTGATTTTGCAATCTCCACTGTTCTGTATGTGGGTGTGCAACCGACAAAGAACATAACCTCTGCCTCTTCAGGTTCTCTGAAATCAGGGATCCACCACAGTCTGTCCTTGTGCTCATCGTAAGGGTTTCCGAGCTTCTCAACCCTCTCGTAAAGAACTCTGTGGATGTCAGGGTGTTTTTTTCTGCCCACAAGGATCGAACGGGTCATCTCCATGACTTCTGGAACCTTTGCCTTTGTCGGGCATACCGTGGTGCAGTGCTTGCACGTTGTGCATGTGAATATGCTGTTCAGCCCGGTTTCATCCGGATCAAACCCGTTCCTTATGATCTCACCTGCAAGAATCATCCTGCCTCTCGACCCGTAATTATCCCACCCGAGAACATCAAGAGTGGGACAGACCGCCCTGCATTTTCCGCAATGCACACATTTAACAACCTCGGGAACACATGCCTCTATAATCTTATCGTTCATGGTATCCCTCACAGAGCCATTTTACCGGGGTTCATTATGTTGTTGGGATCAAGAGCCCTTTTTATGGTTCTCATAACCTCGAGAGCCTCACCATGCTCTCTCTCCATGTATTTTGCCCTTGCGATGCCCACTCCATGCTCTCCAGTTGTCGTGCCTCCCAGTTCTATGGCAGATGTCTGTATCTCTTCAGATATTTTCCATAATTTATCCCATTCAGATTCATCGAGCACATTGATGACAAGAGCGGGATGGAGATTTCCGGAACCTATATGGCCGAATGTAACTATATTCATGCCGTATTTCTCTCCTATCTCCCTGATTTTTAACAGCATTCTGGGAACATTGCTTATCGGAACCGTGACATCTTCAGCCTCATAAACTCTCACACAGTCAGGATTCAGGGCAGTTGTGGCGGCACCAACCATTGCTCTTGCTGACCATAGCTGATCGAACCTCTCCTTTGAAGTGGCAACATCGATCTTTACAGCACCTGACTTCTCACATACCTCTTTTATGGTCTCCACCTCTTCCTTTACTCCTCTTGGAGTTCCATCAACCTCGAAAAGCAGAAGAGCTTCAACGAGAGGTATGTCAATTTCGGGATTGTACTTCTTCACAGCCTCAATTGCAGTTCTGTCAAGGATCTCAATTCCTGAAGGAACAAGCCCTGCAGAAAATGTATTCACAACAGCCTTTCCGGCTTTTTCAAGATCATCGAAAGCAGAAAGTACAAGAGCCCGGGATTTCGGTAGGGGAAGAATCTTCAGCCTTGCCTTTGTGACTATACCAAGTGTTCCTTCAGCTCCGACAAAGAGCCGTACCAGATCGTATCCGCTCGCACTCTTTGGCGCCTTTGATCCCATGGTAACAATCTTTCCAGATGGCAAAACGACTTCAAGTTCCATCACATAGTCCCTTGTGACCCCATATTTCACCGATCTCATACCACTTCCACCGTTGGAGATTAGGCCACCTATGGTCGCCATTTCTGAGCTACCCGGATCAACCGGGAAAAAGAAACCGTATTTTGCGAGCTCTCTGTTGAGGTTGGCATGCACCACTCCGGGTTCAACAACAACCTGAAGATTTTTTATATCGATTTCCAGAATTCTGTTCATTCTTGTTAGCTCAACAACTATGCCACCTGAAACCGGAACCGCACCACCCGCCGCTCCACTTCCCGCCCCTCTCGGGACGACGGGAATTCTGTATTCGTTTGCCAGTTTAACAATTTCCGAAATTTCAGAAGCATTTGATGGTCTCACAACAATTTCAGGCTGACCTTTATAGGGACTCACATCATAGGAATAGACCCTCAGAACTGCCTCATCCCTTGATATGTTCTCCTCCCCAACAACAGCTTTCAGCTTTTCAAACAGCTCTTCTCTAACTGATGCCTCTTTCTGCATCAGACCACCTCAAAAAGTTAAGGGAGACCATGTATTTAAGCATATTCTTTTTCATATCTCCTGAAATATGTGTATCATTATTTTTGAGTAAGATTTCTGTCTCAACGGCCCTCAAAGAATAGCTTTTTGATAACATCCAGAGGTGCATCGGTTTTGATGGATGTTCCGGAAAACCTTGTGGTTGACACCATATATCCGAGATCAGAGAGTGCATCAACCACCATGGATGTGGATGGAACATTTCTCTTCAGTACCTTACCGAGATAATGGAGATCATAGTGGAACGGAATATCGAGCTCATCCAGTATGGTTGACAGCAAACTCCTGTGTTCTCTCATATCATCAATCCATTCATCCTTAAGCATCTTTCTGACTGTCTCCCTGTCTTCAAGCTCCCCCATCCACAAAGGCCCTATCCGGAAAAGTTTTTCACCACAATTACATCTCTCGGGGAAGTCATCGTAAACCCCTCTTGCAGTTCTCCACCCGCATTTCTTGCAGTAGAATACATACCCCACTTTTTCCATGGCTCTGTCAGCTGATCCACCTCCTCTCCTGAGACGGGCATGTACCCTGAAGTAATGTTCCCTGCCCCATGACAGCATGAGCCTTATGCCCTTCTCCCTTCCTGCAGAGACCCTTGCAAGTTTCCCCGCGAGAATTCTCAATCCGACTTCAGGATAAAAATCGGTTCTGTACGAGAGTGCATCGTATTTTCTCAGGCAGGCTTTCGGATAGGTTCCGCTCAGGGGGGCGGTATCTGTTGCCGTAATTGATATGAACTTCCTTGCACATCTCACGGCACCATCCAGAAATTCAACCGGAGACCCAAAGGGGTCCACATCCACCCAGTCAAATCTGTACGTGTGGTACACCAGATTTGCATCCATGTTCATCACTCTGCAATCGATGCCGTTGATCTCGCAGTTTCTCAGAATGGCCCGGTATGCATTCTTACCCCTGTCGTTCAGGGTGACATCCATTCCAGCTTCGAGGGCCATTCTTATTCCCCTCACACCCGTTGCTGATAGGCTGTCGAGAAATTCCAGTGGTTTTTCAACAGACCTCGCAAGGAGGATATCCATATCTCTGCAGAATTTCATTCGAGGATTGTAAAACACACCTCCTGTATCGATTCTCGCCTTTCCCTCCATCACTTCCATCTCATCACCATGTCTGCGATTTTATGGGGCATGGAATCTCTATTCTCAACAGTGATCTCAACTGGATGAAATTTCTTTCTGAGTTCAATGAGGAGGTGATCTTTACTCCGCTTATGAATAGTGAGAATGACGGAATCAAAATCCAGCACCCTATAAATGAGTTTCCTGAACCTCTCGCTTTTAAGCTCCATCGGGCCAACCTCATCGATCACAATGAGATCGCAGGATTCAAGCTGGCTCTCAACTCTCTCCACCATTCTCTCTATTCCCGGGACATTAACGGCGTATTTCCCAACCCTCACTGAAGACCTGAACATCACATGTGCGAGCAGGCCTCTTTCCCCGCTCATCAGATCAACCATTTCAAATCCTGATCTCCTACCCGATTCTCTTATTTCCCGGGTTATAAAACCGCATATTTTCAAATCGGAGTGTTTTCTTTTTATCAGCTCCACCACCCTCATACAGACGGTCGTTTTTCCAGAACCCGGGTCTCCAGTGATCAAGACAACCACATCAGCTACTCCTGTGATGTTCAATAAATAACTTATCGGGGATAAATCTGGAAATCAAAATATACAACTTTATCAGGGAACATCCCTGTGATCGAATTTGCCCTCGCGGTAATCATCGGGATAGGTCTCGGGGTGATAAGCGGACTCACTCCCGGAATTCATACGAACACATTCGCCCTCATCCTTGTATCCTCAACTCCGTTATTCCTCAGACTCGGATTTTCACCGGAGTCAATAAGTCTCATCATAGTATCAAACGCGATTATACACACCTTTCTGGACATAATACCCTCTGTTTTTCTTGGTGCTCCCGAGGCTGACAGTGCCCTTGCCATTCTCCCCATGCATGAAATGTTGCTGGAAGGGAAAGGTGTGGAAGCGGTCAGAATATCTGCCTCCGGAAGCCTCACAGCCTCTCTTGTATCCCTCAGTTTGATTCCACCTGTATTTCTCTTTATAACCAGCTTCTCCAGCGTAATTGAAAGATACACGGTTTTTGCATTAATTCTTGTGGTCATAACACTGATACTAACTGAAAGAGGAGAAGGGGTTTATCACTCAGGAAAATATTTCAGAGCAAGATTCATAATGATGGGGCTGACTGTATTCATTTTATCAGGTATGCTGGGTGTATTCTCATTCAGATATTCATATCTATCGGGCTCAATGTTACCCCTCACCCCGAATATCCTGTTTCCTCTGCTCACAGGTCTTTTCGGCGCTCCAATGCTTCTTATCAGCTATCTCAATACTCCTGAAATCCCTGATCAGAGATCAGAAGAAATCAAGATTCCATTCAAAAACTTCCTGAGGGGTTCCTCATCAGGAATCATGGCAGGATTTCTTGTCTCACTGTTTCCAGGAGTGAGCAATGGTATTGCAACGGTGATTTCAAGGCTAAGTACTCCTTCCGGAGATAACTCAGGAAGGGAATTTATCACATCGATATCGGGTGCGAACACTTCCAATGCGATTTTTTCCCTTCTCATGCTCTATGCTCTTGGAAAAACAAGGAGCGGAGCCGGGGTTTTTATCAGAGATCTCCTTTACCCCATTCCTGAGAAACTGATTTTACTCTGGATTGCAGGGATTCTCATATCATCCCTCTCAGGGTATTATCTTACGGTAACCATCGGTAAAAGATTTGCCAGAGCCCTTAACTCCATGAATTACAGAAAGGTCTCCCTTTCCATACTCCTGTTCCTTATCATCCTTGTATTTGTGTTCAACGGACTGTTCGGACTGTCGATTTTTATGATGAGTCTTGCTGTCGGACTCATTCCGGTTTTAACGGGTGTGAGAAGAGTTAACTG